>NZ_JBEZKZ010000041.1:0-63448 GCF_040651895.1 Streptomyces sp. NPDC048352 | reverse complement strand
GGCGCTTCTACTCCGCGGCCTATCACCCGTCGGCGGCGGCCCGGCTCATCACCCGGGCCGCCGCCGCGGCGAAACCCTGACTCGCTGGCGGCGCCCGCGCGTCTGCGAACGGTGAGCCGCCCGGTCGCCGCTTGTTTGCCTAGGGGCCCTAGGTTATAACTAGGAGCCCTAGGAACGGTGGAGGGCGCATGGGGCGGGCAGGGTTGACGGTTGAGCGGGTGACGGTCGCGGGGGCCGAACTGGCCGACGAGGTCGGGTTCGAGCAGGTGACCATGTCGCAGGTGGCGCGGCGGCTCGGTGTGAAGGACGCGAGCCTCTACGGCCACGTCCGCAGCCTGGAGGATCTGCGCGGGCGGATCGCGCTGCTCGCGGCGGACGAGAAGACCATCCTGATCGCGGAGGCCACCGCCGGGCGGGCGGGCAGGGACGCCCTGGTCGCGTTCGCCGACGCCTGGCGGGAATACGCCCACCGCCATCCGGGCCGTTACGCGGCGACCCAGGCACCGGTCCGGATCGACCCGGTGCTGGCCGGGCAGGCGCCCGGGCCCCGGCGCGCGGTCGAGCTGACGTACGGCGTGCTGCGCGGCTACGGGCTCGCCGAGCCCGACCTGACCGACGCGGTCCGGTTGTTGCGCAGCACGTTCCACGGGTTCGTGGCCCTGGAGGCCGCGGGCGGGTTCGGGCACGAGCGTTCGCCGCAGCACTCCTGGGTCCGCGCCCTCGACGCCCTGCACGCCCTCCTGGAGCACTGGCCCCCGTCCCGAGAAGGAGACTCCGCATGACCGCCCCGAGCACCGGCAGCCTGCGCGTGAACGGCGCCACCCTGCACTACGAAGTCCGCGGCCGCGGCCCGCTCCTGCTGCTGGTCCCCGGAGGGGCGGGCGGCGCGGCCTCCTTCGACGGCATCGCCGACGGCCTCGCCGCCGACCACACCGTCGCGACCTACGACCCGCGCGGCATGTCCGGCAGCACACTGGACGACCCCGCGGCCGAGCAGCGCGTGGCCGAGCACGCGGACGACGCGCTGCGGCTCCTGGACCTGCTGTCGCCCGATGCGCCCGCCCGGGTGTTCGGCGCCAGCTCCGGCGCGATCGCGGCCCTGCACCTGCTCACCACCTCTCCCGACCGGGTGGAACGGCTCGTGGCCCACGAACCGCCGCTGGTGGAGGTCCTTCCGGACGCCCCCGAACACCGTGCACTCCTCGCCCGGGTGCAGGAGACGTTCCAGACCGAGGGGCTCATGCCGGCGATGGCCGTGTTCGCCGCCGGTCTGAGGGGGGACGGCGACACCGCCGGGCCGGAGGCCGGGGTCGAGCTTCCGCCCCAGGCGGCCGCCCGGGCCGAGCGGACGATGGCCAACCTGCCGTACTTCCTCGGCCGCATCGTGCCCGGCTTCATGTCCTACGCCCCGGACATCCGCCGCCTGGAGGCGCTGTCGGACCGGCTCGTGCTCGCCGGCGGCCGGGACTCGGTCGGCGAACTGCCGTACCGGCCGGCCGCCCTCCTGGCCGAGCGCCTCGGTACGGAACTCCTTCACTTCCCCGGCGGGCACACGGGATCGACCACGCACCCCGCCGGGTTCGGCGAGCTCCTGCGGAAGGCGTTCCGCGCGTAGACCGGATCCGGGACCCCCTCCCCCGGGCTCAGGCCTCCGCCTCCCCCACCGGCTCCCCCGGACCGGCCGACATGACCAGCTGGGTGATGTCGAAGCCGTCCGGGGTGCGGACGTCGATGCGGTAGAGGCCGGGGGCCGGGGCGGTCGCCGTCGCCGTGGCGGTGCCGTCCTCCCAGGCCAGGGTGAGGGGGGTGGGGCGGGCGGGGGCTTCGAGGTCGGTGAGGTGGCAGGTCAGGCCGCTCAGGGTGTCGACGTCGGTCAGGCGGAGCTTCCACGGCCGGCCCGCCTCGACCAGGTCGGGGGCGCTCAGACCGCAGCCGGCTTCGCCCTGCGGCGGGCCGGGGTTGATGTCGTCGCGGACGATCTCGGTGACGGCCTCCAGCGCGGTCTGCGCCTTGGCGACGTCGCCGTGCTGGAGCGGGAGGTGGGTGACGACGTCGGTGAGGACCGCCGACTCCTTGTAGACGGTGCCGTCGCCGTGGACCCGGAAGTACCGGACGCGGTCGTGCCGGTCGCGGATGAACGTGCCGTCGGAGTTCTGCCGCGCGCCGTCGAGGTGCGCCTCCACCGTGCCGCCGCTGATGGTCAGGCTCTGCCAGGTCGGCTGGTTGACGCCGACGACCGAACGGTGCCCGGGCAGGGTGATGTTCCGCTGGCCGTGGTGGAAGCGGGCCGCGTCCCGTGCCAGTTCCGCGCTGCCGCCGATGGCGGCGACGTCGCCCGGGGTGAGGTGGCGTACGTCGTCCCCCGCGCGCAGGCTGCGGTACTGCGGCAGGAGGTCGTGCAGACCGGGCATGGTGGCGCAGATCGCCCGGAGTTTGCGGTGCGGCAGCGGTACGGGGGCGCCCCGGCCGGTGGCGAGGATGACGGCGGCCTTGACCGAGCCCTGGAAGGGGGTGCCGAGGGTGATGACGCCCCGGGTGTCGGCCTGGAGGTCGCTGTCGTAGCCGGGGTCGAGCGCCGCGCGGGTGACGAGCCCGCCCATGGAGTGGGCGACGAAGACGAGCCGTCCCTCCCGCTGGTCGGTGCGGTGGCGGCGGGCCCGGGCGTGGGCCGGGTGGCGGCGCCACGCGGTCAGGTGGAGGCGGGCGGCGTCGGCCAGGAGGCGGCCGTTGGCGGCGACGGGCAGGCGCCAGTCGTAGGGGAACTCCAGGATCGCGGCGTCGTCGGCGACGCTGGTGCGGATCGTGTCGACCAGGTCGGTGTACGGCTCGCTGCCGGCGAGGTAGGGGGTCCAGGCGGAGTGCTTCAGCAGGCCCGTCGCCTCGATCCGGCCGGTCTTGCCCGCCAGCTCGTCCTCGGTCACGGCCAGGGACTTCAGGCCCGAGGGCGTGGTCCAGGCCTTCAGCAGCCAGGAGACGCCGCCGATGCCCCAGAGGTGCCTGCCGGTGGCCGTGTCGCGCAGGGTGCTGCCCATGATGCCCGGTACGACGACCACCGCGTCCTGGGTGACGTGGTCGGGTAACTCGTCGGCGGGGAGGGGATGCTGGGGCTGGTGCCGGTGCCGGTGCTCGTTCATGGGAGTGAAGAATAGGGAGGGTGGACGGGCAGCGGGGCGAGATCGGCTTAGCCGACGCGGTGGAGGCGGCCGCACCGCCGGCGGTGGCGCAAGCCGCGCCGGTGGCGGAGGCGGCTGCGCCGGTGGTGGTGCCTGCGCCGCCTGTGGTGGCGGAGGTGGCGGTGGTGGCCGCGCCGCCTGGTGTGCTCGCGCCGCCCGTGGTGGTCGCCCCGCCCGGCGGCAGCCTGTTCGTGCTGCCGATGGAGGACGGGACGGAGGCGCTGCGCCAGGCCCTCGGCGCCCAGTTGGAGGCGGTGTCCCTGTGGTGGGAGCGGCCGCCCCCGCACGGGCCCGGCTTCGTGAGGATCGCGCTCGGCGAGCCGGTGGCCGGCCGTCATGACGTCGAGCGCTTCCTCGCGACGTCGGGGATCAGGGACGCGGAGCCGGACGTTCCGCTGGTGCTGTACGTGACGGGGCACGGCCTCACCTCGGCCGCGGCCAAGCACTTCGCGGTGCTGCGGGACACCGACACCCACCGGCTCCTGGCCACGGGGCTGCGTACGACGGAGATCGTGATCGCAGCGCTCGACTCGCACGCCCGGGACGTCCTGGTGATCGTGAACATGTGCGAGTCCGCCGACATGGCCGGGGAGCTGCTGGAACTCACCCGGGACCTGGACACCGCGCGCACCACGCACGCCACGCTGAACGTGCTGACCACCGCGGCGCCCAAGATGCAGGTGAGGGGCGGGGAGTTCGCGCTCGTCCTGCGCCGGGCGCACGAGTGGCTGCGTACGGCCGGCGGGATCACCCGCCGCCACCTGACGATGGACGAGTTCAGCCGCGCCCTGTACCAGGCGGCGCAGGCGGTCGGCGCGGAACTCGGCCGGAGCCTGTCCCTCGACTGCCGTCCGCTGATGGGCGGCAAGCTGCACGTTCCGACCCCGGCCCTGCCGAACCCGGGCTTCCGGCCGGAGCGGGCAGCGGTGGAGGAGAGCCGGCAGGAGGTGGCGGCGTCCCTGGAGGACCTGGGGTACTGGCTGGAGAAGGCCAGCGGCCGCACCGGCGCCGAGGACACCGGCTGGTACTTCTCGGGCCGCAGGCGCCTGAACGCCTCGGTGGTCTCCTTCCTGACGGGCCCGCCAGGAATCCTGGTGGTCACCGGCATCACCGCGAGCGGCAAGTCGGCGATCCTGGGCCGCGCGGTGACCTTGAGCGACCCGACGTTCAGGGCGTCGGCCCTGTTCGCGGCCGCCGTCGGCCACTGCCCGCCGGAGACCGTCCCGGACCGGGGCGCCGTGACCATCGCGGTCACCGCGCACCACCGGGAGCCGCTCGGGCTGCTGAAGGCCGTCGCGCAGAAGCTGGGCGTGGCCCCGGACCCGTCGGGCCGGGACCAGCTGAGCCGCTGGCAGCTGGGGCTGCGCCGGTACCTCAGCTCGCCCGGCCCCATGGTGACGGTCGTCGTCGACTCCCTGGACGAGGCGACCGACCCGGCGGCGGCGCTGCACCAGGTGCTGGTGCCGCTGGCGGGGCACCTGTCGGGTGCCGTGCCGTCCGCCGTGCGGTCTCCTGTGCGGCGCGGGGTACGGCTGGTCGTCGCCGTCCGCAGCAGCGACGGCGCCGGCGAGGGGCAGGACCTGCTGGGGCAGCTGCAGGAGGCGCTGCCCGGCGCGGCCGTGCTGCGTACCGACGACGAGGACATGGGCGCGGACGTCGAGGGGTACGTACGGGCCCTCCTGGACGGGGAGTCCGCCTGGGCGGGGCACGACCTGGCCGGGGTGTCGCGGGCGGTGGCCGGGGCGGTGGGGCGGTCCTTCCTCGACGCCCGCGTGGCGGCCGGGCAGCTGCGCGCCGCGGGGCCGCGGCTGGCGGCGGACGCCGACTGGCTCGCGCGGCTGGGGGCGGAGGGTACGGCGGGACTGCTGAAGGACGACCTGGCGAGGTCGGCGGAGGACGGCCTGGGGGCGGACGAGGCGCTGGCGCTGCTGCGCGCGACGGCGTTCGCGCAGGGGCGCGGCATCGCCTGGGGCGAGGTGTGGCCGGCTGTGGCGTCCGCGGTCCGGGGGTCTCCCGTCGAGGACGCCGACGCGAAGATCCGGGTGCTGCTGGAAGGGCGCCTGGCTGGGTATCTCACCCGTGACGTGGAAGAGGACCAGCGGGTGTACCGGCCGGCGCACGAGCGGCTGGCCGCTGTCCTGCGCGCCTGGCCTGGGGGCGGGGCGGAGCCTGGTGGGGGGACGGAAATGACGGATGGTCAGGATGAGCCTGCCGATGGTGGTCCTGGGGCTGGAGGAACCAGCGGGACCGGCCCTACGGACGCGGCCCGCGCACCGGGGCACGACGGCGGGGAAGACTCCGCACACGGCTACGCCGACGGCCACGGGCGCGGCAACGCGGAGGGCCCCGACGGCTGCGGTGACAGCTGGGCCGACAGCCGCAGTGGCGGCAGCGCGGACGGCAGTGCGGACGGCGCCTCGGACGGCGCCGACGCCTGCGGGGACAGCTGGACCGACAGCCGCGGAGACGGCAGCGCGGACAGCCGCGGGGACGGCGGCGCGGACGGCAGCAGGGACACCTGCACGCCCGGTCGCAGTGACAGCCGCAGGGACGGCTACGCCGACGGCCGCGCCGACAGCTGTGGGGACAGCTGGGCCGACAGCTGCGGGGACGGCAGCGGAGACAACTGCACAGACAGCCGCAGGGACAGCTGCAGAGACGGCAGCGTCGACAGCCGCGGTGGCGGCAGCGGGGACAGCACCGGTGACAGCCGCGCGGACGGCAGCAGGGACAGCTGTGCGCCCGGCCGCAGGGACGGCTGCGGAGACGGTAGCGCCAACAGCGGCGGGGACGGCAGTGCGGACGGTAGGGCGGACAGCCGCAAGGACGGCTACGCCGACGGCCGCACCAACAGCTGTAGTGACAGCTGGACCGACAGCCCCAGGGACGGCAGCGCGGGCAGCCGCAGGGAGAGCTACGCCGACGGCTGCGGGGACAGTTGGGCCGACAGCATGGATAGCTGTGCGCCCGGCCGCAGTGACAGCTGTGGAGACGGCAGCGCGGACAGCTGCGGGGACGGTTACGCCGCCGCCCGCGCTGACGGCTGCGCACACGGCCACAGGGACGGCAGCGCGGACAGCTGCGGGGACGGTTACGCCGCCGCCCGCGCTGACGGCTGCGCACACGGCCACAGGGACGGCAGTGCGGACGGCTGCGGGAACAGCCGCGAGGGCGGCTACGCCGGCGGCAGCACGGACAACCCCACCGACGAGCACGAGGACGCCAGCACCGACGACCACCGTGATGGCTACGCGGACGGCAGCACGGACAACCGCACCGACGACCACGGGGACAGCTACGCGGACAGCCGCGGAGGCGGCCCCGCCGGCGATGGGGATGTCGGCGTGCATGCCCGGATCGCTCGGGCGTTGGCCGAGTTGGCGGCGCCGCACACCGGCGGTACCGACGGGAGTTCCGGTGCCACCGCCCCGCATCCCTACGTGCGCCGGTACCTCGCGCGCCACGCCCGCCTGGGCGGCGTGCTGGACGACGCGCACGTGCCGCCGGGTGTCCTGCCGTGGCTGACCGGCAGCCCGGTCCGCGGCCTGCTGGGCCCCGGCCGGGGCCGGGAGGGCCGGCTCTGGCTGGAGGCGTGGGCGGCGGTGGAGCCGTACCTGCACCGGGCGGACCACCCCTCGCGCCTGGCCAGCCTGCAGCTGGCGTACACGGCGCTGCGCCACCCCGGCCTGCCGCGCCCGCGCACCCCCGAGGACGGGGCGGGTCCGCTGGCCGTGCTGTGGTCCCGGTGGGCCCCGCCCGTCAACGTCCTGGCCGCCCTCGACACCGCGGTGCGCTCCCTGACCGCGGTGCCGGGGCCCGACGGGCGTCCCGCCCTCGCCGCGGGCGACGACGACGGCGGCATCGAACTGATCGACGCGCTCGACGGCACGGCCGTCCGCGAGCGGATCGGCGCCCATGCGGGATCCGTACGCCACCTGCTCCTCGCGCCGCGCCCCGCCCAGTCCCCGCTGCTCGTGTCCGGCAGCACGGACGGCACCCTGCGCCTGTGGGACCCCGCGACCGGCCGCCTCGTCGACCAGGTGTACCGGCCCGGCGGGAGGTGGATCGCCGACGTGTGCGCGTACCGCGACAGCGGGCACGAGCTCGCGGTGGTCTGCGTCAACGGGGACGGGACGGTGGTGTGGTGGAACGAGCGGATGGGCCCGCAGGACCTGCTGACCCTGCCGGGGGACACGCCGCGTACGGCGACCACCGCGCTGGCGGCGTTGGAGGACCCGCCCGGACGGCCGCTGCTGGCGATCGCCGACGGGGCGTCGCTGGTGTTCCGGGATCCCGCGGCCGCGGCGGAGGTGGCGCGCTTCGAATTCCCGGGCGACGTACGGGTGCTGGCGGCGACCACGCGGCCCGGGACGGTCGCGGCCGGCCACGCGGACGGCTGCGTCACCGTCTGGGGCCCGGCCGGACAGCGCGCCACCCTCACCGGCGCCGGCGGCGCGGTGGGCAGCCTGGCCGCCCTCACCCTCGGGGAACGCCACCTCCTCGCGGCCGGGGCGGGCAGCTGGATCGCCGTATGGGACGTCTCCCGGTGGGACACCGCCGCGAAGGAGCCGCCGGCGCTGCTCGGCGGGCACACCGCCGCCGTGACGGCGCTGGCCTCCCCCGAGGCGGGGCTCCTCGCCTCCGCTTCCACCGACGGCACGCTGCGCCTGTGGAACCGGGAGGTCCTGGAGCGGGCGCTGGCCACCGCCCGGACGCCCGCCGAGCCGGCGCCGACGGGCGGGGCGCTGCTCCTGCCGGGGCCGGGTCAGCCGAACGGCCCGTCCTGGTTCGCGCTCAGCGGCGGCCGCGGCGACATCGAGGTCCGGGACATCGCCACGGGGGCGGCGGTCGCCCGGCTCGACACCGGCCGGCCGGTGTCCGCGTTGGCCTGGGCCCACCGCAGGGAGGGCGGCGTCCTGGTGTCGGCCGGCTGTGACGACCACGGCATCCGGCTGTGGGACGTGGGCACCCGGCAGGCGTTGCCGGACGTCCTGGAGGGGCATTTCCTGCCCGTGCGCGCCCTGGCCGCCTGCACCACGGCGGACGGGCGGCACCTGCTGCTGAGCGGCGGGGACGACGAGACGGTCCGGCTGTGGGATCTGGACCGCCCGGGTCCGTTGCGGGAGTGGACCGGTCACGGCCTGCGCGTCCTGGCGGTGGCGGCCGCCTCGTGCGAAGGCGGCGGGGAGTGGTTCGCCTCGGCCGGCTCCGACGGGACCGTACGGCTGTGGGATGCGGAACGCGGTGCCGCGCTGGGCGCGCCCCTGCGCTGCGACCAGGGCCTGCTGCACGCCGTCGCCCTCAACCCCCGCCCGCTGGGCGGTGTTCCGCCGCATCTGGCCAGCGGCGGCGACACGGGCACGGTGCGGCTGTGGGACCTGCGCGAGCGCCGCCCGCTGGGCGAGCCGCTGACCGGGCACACGGCGGCGGTGCACGCCCTGGCGCTGTGGAACGCGGAGGGCCACGGCAGCTTCGTCGCCTCCGGCGCGGCCGACGGGACCATCCGGGTCTGGGACGCCGCGACCGGGCGGTGCCGGCTGCTGCTCGCGGCGGGCAGCCCCGTACGCGCCCTCGCCGCGCACCCGGCTTCGGCCGGCGGGCGCGTCGTGCTCTCCTTCGCCGGGGACGCGGGGGCCGCCGCGGTGGAGATCGACCTCGGCCGGTGCGGGGCGGGCGGAGCCTGATCACCTCCGCATGCGCCCCCCGCGTTCCCTCGTGCGCCCCCGGTGGCCACCGCAACCCGGTCGCTTCGGTCGTGGCCGAGCATGAAAATGATCGTTCGGCATGTGTCACGGATCAGTAGTACGCCGCACGGCGCGCGCCGACGGCTCATGAACGCCCCTCATGGGCACCACCGTCACGAGACCGGCTCTCCCCGCGGCCGGGCCGCCCCGCCGGCCCGGCCGCCGCACGAGCCACGAGCATCACCGGCCCGAGCCCCGCGCGGGGGCGGCCGGAGCAAGGAGAGCGGCCGCATGAACCGGGACACCGCACAGCTGGACGTCGTCCTCGTCCCCGCACCGGAGCAGGGCGTCTGGCGCCTGGGAAAGGCCAAGAACCCGGTCACGTACGAACAGATCAGCCAGGAGGACGCGTCCCGCACGGGCGGAAACCGCTGGAGCCTGGTCAGCTACGGAACCCTGTACTGCGCCTCCGAACACGACGGGTGTTTCGCGGAGGCGTTAGCCCCCTTCCGCGTGCACCCCCGGATGCGGGAGGTCATCGGGGACGACTGGAAGGAGCCGTACTACATCACCCCCGGCAAGATCCCGCGCGACTGGACCACGCGCCACATCCTGGTCCGCCTGCGGCCTCCCCGGGAGGCCCGCTTCCTCGACGTGGACGACGAGCGGACCCTCGAGACGCTCTCCCGCGAACTCAAGGACGAGCTGGCGGAGCAGGGGGTGGACAGGCTCACCACGGAGCACGTCCAGGGCTTCAACCGGCGGATCACCCGGCTGGTTTCGGCGTGGGCCATCACCCGGCGCACCGGCCCGACGGAGCAGGAGCGCCTCATCCACGGGATCGCCTACCGGTCCCGCTTCGGGATGCGCCAGTGCTGGGCCGTCTTCAACGACGTGGAGCTGAAGCAGGAGGAGAACAGCCTGATCTTCCCCGAGTCGGAGGCGCTGCGGCGGGTGGCCGAGGAGTACGGCCTGACGATGTTGTGAGCGGAGGGCTGGGCCCCGCTTGCGCCCGGACCGGAAACCCCCTGGAAGCCCACCTGGAAACCCACCGGAAAATCACCCCTCCCACGTGGTCCGAAAGGACGAAAACAACTCGTCCCCTGCCCGCCCCGAGCCACCGACCGTTCCCCCCAGCCGGTGGTGTCCGGGCAGGTCAGGGGGTAAGTGACAGTTGAAACAGGTCAGTTGACACTCCGTCGACAACGCGGCGGATTCTGCCTAAGCGGTGGAGTTGGGAGGTGATAATGGGTAACCTAACCACTACATCGACCAACTTGGAGCATGTGGGGGATCTCATGACCAACACCGGTTGCGCCGTCCGGGCGTTCTTACCCGTCGGCCTCGGGCCGTGCGTCATCGCGCCGTACGTCGTCGCGCCACCGCCGCCCGTCCCATGCGCCGCGCTCCCAGGTCTCCCCCGCCATCCCCGTGCCGGATCCCCGCGGACCGGAATACGTCGATGCTGAGCGGTGTCCGCTAGCCGGCACGCCCCACCCCCGCCCGCCCCGGTGACACGCTTCCCGGCGGGACGGGAACGCACCACGAAGCGTTCGCAGCTCGCCGAGACCGAGCGTCCCCTTCCGCCTGCCCTCGCGGCAGTGCGCGACAGCCGGGTCCGGCGGGCACACCTACACCCGTCGCCTGAACACGCGACCCGCCACCGGACGGGCGCGCAGTCCAGGGCAACGAGGGAGACCCGACCATGCCTTCTGACACCTCCATGCCCCCTGTCGCCCTCGCGAAGAGCGCCGCCAGCGCCGAGCGGGCGCACGTCACCACCGTGCGCATGCACATCAGCGAGATCGCCCGCTTCCTCCAGGACAACCTGGGGCAGCGCCTGACCGCGCGGATCGCCAACATCAGCGATGCGAAGCAGGTCGGCAAATGGGCGTCGGGCGACACCACGCCCCGGCACGAGTCCGAGGAGCGGCTGCGTGCTGCCCTGCAGGTCTTCCAGCTCATTCAGGACGCCGAAAGCCTCTACACGGCTCGTGCGTGGATGATCGGAATGAACCCGCAGCTGGAGGACGAGGCTCCGGCGCAGTGCATCGCCGACGGCCGGATGCGCGACGTGATGGTGGCGGCCCGCGCCTACGTCGACGGCGGCTGAAGGACGGGAACGGCGTTGCGGCCGCGCGGCCGTCCCTCGTATTCCTCCCCCACTCGTCAAGGGATGGACCCGTGGCGCATGTTCGAGGGCACTACCGCAAGGACGGCACCTACGTACGTCCCCATTGCCGGCCCATCGGAATCCCAACGGCTGCGACCGCTGGCGGCGGGGGCTTGCTGCTGCTGTTCCCCATCCTGGCCGTGCTCGGCGGCGGGGGTGGCGGTGCCACCCAGGCGCCGAACCCCTCGGCCCCAGCCACCGCTGCGGCCACACCGGGCGGGCTGCCCCGATAGCCAGTACGCGTGCACGGCGCCCGGCCGACGGCCGGGCCCCCGGCTGCTGGGCGCGGGGCCGTACGTCCCGGGGCAGAGGACTCTGAAACCGGCCAACCCATAGCATTGACGCCATTTCCCCCCAGTTCGGCCACGCGCTCGCCGCCTTCGGGCTACACAAGGGCAAGGGGCCGGACACTTCGCTCTGCCGCCCCGGGAGCGCTGGGACGGGGGGCTGGGCACGTGCTCACGATCAACGTGGCGGTACTGCTGGCGGTCATCGTTGTCTTTCGGCTGCGCCGCCGCACCGAAGCGCGGAGCCGGCGCGACGAGAAGATGACCGTGGTCATCGTTCTGGCCCTGGGCATCATCCTGGCCCCCACCGACCTCGGCCAGGGCATCGCGCGTGTCCTCGGCCAGCTCGTCACCACCGCCTCCCAGGCCGGCCAGTGACCGGCTCCGGCCGTCTGCGGGAAGCCGCTCCGGGCAGGGGCCGATGAGCGGCCGCCGCCGGCCCGTCCGGCGGGCCGTTCGCCGGTCCGTCCGGCGGGCCGTTCGCCGGTCCGTTCGCCGGTCCCGGCGGCGTGGGAACCGGGGCCTGGAGCAGCCGGCTCTCCTCGTCCTCTCTGCCGTGGTCCTGCTCGGCCTGGCGAGCGCCGTTCTGCGGTGGCTGGCAGCCCATCCCGGGACCGTCACCGCCTTCCTCCTGGCCGCTGCCGCTGCGGCAGCGGCCTGGGCCTGGCGCCGCAAGGAGGCCGCGCGGTGGGAGCGGGTCCGGGCCCGCGGCCTGGGTTACGCCCTCGGGCAGCTCGACGGCCTGCACCACCGGGCGTTCGAGTTCGCGGTACGGGACCTGATGCGCCGCGACGGCTGTGCGGACGCGCGGCAGGTTGGCGGTCGCGGCGACAACGGTGCCGACGTCAAGGCCACGGACCCGTTCGGGCGCCGCTGGGTCATCCAGTGCAAGCACCGCAAGGACGGCTGGTCGGGAAGGCCCGTCGGTACCCCTGACCTCCACGTCCTCAACGGCACCGGCAGGCAGGTCCACCGGGGCGACGTCCTGGTCATGCTCACCAACGGACGCATCACCGCCGACGCCGCCCACTTCGCGAAGTCCCAGCGGCTCCACCTGGTGGACCGCCACCTCCTGGCCGAATGGGCCGCCGGCTCCCGCCCCTTGTGGGACCTCTTACGGGCCCTCCCCCCGGCGGCGGGAAACACGCCATCACCGCGCGAGTAGACGGCCGGCAGCCGAAACCCCGGCGGTGGCGCCGGCTGTGCTGAGGCCGTACGGCTCATGGCGTCGGGAGGGCTCCTGCTCCCCGGAGAACTCTTCTGGTGGCGCCTTTTCACAACCGGCGAGGCTAGCGATCACGGGACGTGCCGGTGCCACTCATATCCGTCAGGCCAACGTGGGTTCGGCGTGCCGTCGTCGTTCATGTGCGCCCGCTGCCAGATTTCGTTCCAGCTGAACGGGATCTGCGGCACGACCCGGTGCCGCCGCCCGCACGGACAGGGCGCCAGCACCCACGCGCACCCACCGCACAGCTCGATCCAGCCGTGCCCGGTCGAGCTCAGCACCCGCGGTCCCCCATCCCCGCAAGCCGGGCAGCCGGGCAGCTCGACACCGTCCAGAAGCGCGTTCTGCCGGCGGACGTACTCGGACAGCCGCAGCGACGGATGGCGAAACGGGTCGTAGTACCAGAAGCGGTCCGGGTCCTGGCCGTCCCACCCGCGCCACACCCACCACGGCCGCGGGTCCGGTGCGGCCCGCCGCCCAGCCCGCTTCTCCGCTCGGCGTTGCGCGGTGTACTCCTCCGCCCTCGCGAGCCACAGCACCCGCGCTTCGTGGAGTTCCTCCACCGCCCGCACCAGCGCGTCAGGGTCCGCCTCCAGCCGCCGGGGGATCGCGGCGCTGAGCGTGAGGTGGTGGTACGTCGCCCGGAAGCCGTACGGCGCGAAGTGGGTGATGCAGATCCGCAGCGCGCTGTGCCGGCGGAGCAGAGGGAGGCGGCCATCGTGCACACGCGCTCGGTGGGTCAGGAAACTGGTCACGCCCGTGCCCGTGGGGACGGATCGTGGCCGAAGGAAGCGTCGGTCACCCGGAAGCCGCCGGCGGCGAACAGGTCAGGCATGGTGAGCAGCCCCTGCCGGGATCAGGCGCCGAGCGGCCACTGCGCCGGTTCGGCGTTGAAGCCCTGGAAGACCTCGACCGCGGCCGGCTTCTGCCCGGCCGGGATGAGGAACGCGGTGCAGATCTTCTCCGACTGGCCCGGGCCGAGGGTCTTGGTGCTCTGCGTCGGCGGGCAGTTGGGCCACTTCGCGGTGCCCATCATGACGATCAGGGCACGGGTCCTCAGGCCCGCCTCCGTCCTGATCATCAGGCCGCCGTCCATGTCGCCGAGCTCCATGGGCGTGCCGCTCTTGTGGGTGAGCGTCGACCAGACGAAGACGGGGATCTGCGGGCCGTCCTTCTCGTCCTTCTCCAGGCCGGAGTTCTCCATGTCCGCCTCGGTGCCGGTGTGCACCTCCAGCGGTGTCACGGTGTACTTGGCGTCCTTCGACGTCGTCTTCTGGCTCTCCTGCACCGGGCCGGCCTCGCCGAGGCGGTACGCCTTCTTGGCTGCCGCGCCGGTGCGCTGCGACGGCGAGCCGCTGCCCTTCGCCGCCCCCAGACCATTGCACCCGGTCAGAAGGGCGGCCACGGTCACAGCCCCCATCGCCGCCGAAGCAGCGCGCGTCCACGTACGCATTCCCAACTCGCCTTTCCCCGGGCCGGGGCGACACCCGCCACGACCCGCACCTCTACGTTCGAGCGATCATCCTCTCAGAGGTGTGCATGCCAACCCACAGTCTGGGTGTCCCCCGACCTCCTACTCGCCGTTCCGTGGCAGGGTGCGGTTATGGATCAAGCAGAGGTATTGCTCATAGGAGGGCGCGCCGGCGTCGGCAAGACGACGGTGGGGTGGGAGGTCTCAGCACGTCTGCGTGCTGCGACGGTTGCCCACTGTGTGATCGAAGGCGACTTCATGGGGCAGGCCCATCCAGCTCCGGAGGGGGACCCGCGCCGCAGGAAGATCGCTGAACGCAATCTGGCGGCGCTCTGGTCGAACTACGCCGAGCTCGGCTACCGCCGTCTGATCTACACGCACACGGTGAGCGTTCTGGCTGAGAACGAGGGGATGTTCCGGCGCGCCATGGGCGCGGACGTCAGGATCGTACGGGTGGTGCTCACCGCATCCGATACCACCGCTCGTGAGCGGCTGACCGGTCGGGAACTGGGCTCGGAGCTGGAGCAGGAGGTGGAGGGCAGCGCCCGCAAGGCACGGATCCTGGATGAGCAGGCGCCCCTGGACACGGTGCGGGTGGCGACCGACGGGCGTGCTGTGGTCGACATAGCGCGCGAGGTCGTGGGCGCTACCGGATGGCTGGGCGCCTCCGGGTAGGTTCTCGCCGCTCAGGGGCGATTCGGGGCGAGGATGGACGCCGGTACCGGGCCGAGACGCTTCGGCGGCTCACCCCGCGTGGACGTCCTCGCAGCCCGTGGTCTCCGCGTCCTCGGCGTCGCCGGCCAGGGCCTGCTGCCAGTGGTCCCGTTCCCCGGCGATGCCCCGCTGCGCCGGCTGGGCGTACCAGGCCCACGCCTCGGTGCCCGCGGAGCCCGTCGTCGAGCCCGACTGGACCGCGACGACGTACCGGCGACCGGGTTCGAGGACGGCGTACCGGTCGGGGTCCTCCGTGGCGTAGCGGCCCGGGGTGCCGCCGTTCTTCACGCCCTGGGTGATGTGCAGGACGTCGCCGAACCGTCCTTTGAAGGCCTCCAGGGTCTTCACGCGGGTGGTCAGGTAGGCGCTTCCGCCGTCCTCCCGGTAGCGGGTGTTCTCGACGGCCTCGACCACGGCCACGCCCTTGGACTTCGCCGCGACGACGTCGTCGCGGCTCAGGTCCGGGCCGCACACGGAGTGCACGGGCCGGGTTTCGTGGGCGCCGAGGGTGGACCAGGCCGCCGCGGCGGCGAGGGCGCCGGCCGCGAGACATCCGCCGACCCATGCTCTGACGATCACATCAGCCCCACAGCTTCTTGTAGTTGGCCTTGTCGACGGCGGTCGGCACGTCGGGGTACGGGGCGGCTTCGGGCCACATCACGGACTGCACGGCGCTCTTGCCGCTGTCCGACTTGTGGCAGAGCCCGAGCGCGTGTCCGAGCTCGTGGGCGGCTACCATCCGGCGGGTGGCGGCGTCGTAGGTGTCCATCCGGGCCTTGTTGAAGCGGATCACGTCCGTCGCCGCGGGGCCGGGGTGGCGGGCCCACTGTCCGGCCGCGGGGTTCCGGCCGTCGGAGAAGTCCTCGTAGTGCAGGTCGTTGACGGTCGTCGCGGAGTCCGGCGCGATCTTGATCTTGGCGCCGGAGTACGACCAGGCCCGGTTCGCGTGCCGGTACTCCGCCTTGTACTTCGTCCCGGCGGTCCACCGGATCTCGCCCTCGTCGACCGAGCTGTCCCCCCGGGTCTCGGTCGCGTCGTGGCCGGACTTCGCGAGGCACGGCGCCGCGGTGGCGGCGCGTGCCGGGCCGGGGCGACGAGCAGCACGGTGGCGAAGGCCGCGAGGCCCGCTGCGAGGTTGCGCATCCCATCAACGGTAGAGCAGCCGGAGCCGAGGACGATCGTTTCAGCGCGGCGGAGCCGGCCGGACCTGGAGCCGGGGGCGGACGGGACGCGGGAGGGAGGGGCTACGGGCCGGCCGGGGCGGGGTCGGACTCGTTCAGCTCGGCGATCAGGGCGTTGCGGCCGGCCAGCATCTCCGTGAGGATCCTGCGCGCGGCGCGCAGCAGGTCGGCGACGTCACCACCGGCGAGGGCGTAGGTGACGGTCGAGCCCTCCCGGGTGGAGACGACGATGCCGGAGCGACGCAGGACGCCGAGCTGTTGCGAGAGGTTGGAGGCCTCGACGTCGATCTGGGCCAGCAGGTCCCGTACGGGCATCGGGCCGTCCTGGAGCAGCTCCAGTACGCGGATGCGGACCGGGTGACCGAGCATCCGGAAGAACTCCGCCTTGACCTGGTACAGCGGGACCTGCATTCCCACGACGCTCCTGCTCCTCCTCGGACGGACTCCGGGCCGGGTGGGGATCACCACCCCGCCCATCGTCGCGTCCCGCCGGCCCACGCGGAACCGATGTTGACCAGATTTACATGTTCCGAGTTGAAGAACTCTTCAACTCATGGGCATGCGCGGGCCCGGCGGACACCGCGACTACACCTCCAGATCGGCTTCGATACGGCTGAGCTGGTGGCGGGCCATCGCCAGGTTCGACCTGCCGCGGTCCAGGACCAGGTAGAGGAAGAGACCGCCGCCGGAGCGGCTGCGCCGGATCCGGATCAGGTGGTACTGGCTGCCGAGCGTGATCAGGACGTCCTCGATCTCGTCCTGGATCCCGAGCATCTCCATCGTGCGCAGCTTGGCCCGGATGACGTCGGTGTTCCCGGCGGCCGCCACCATCAGGTCCAGGTCCTTGCCCCCGCCGAGCGTGCCCAGGGCCATCCCGCTGGCGTAGTCCACCAGCGCTACGCCCAGGGCCCCTTCGATCGAGGTCATCGCTTCCTTGAGCGACACTTCCACGTTCGCCATGGCTGTCCTCCGTCGGTGTCATGTGCCGTGCCCGGCACGGATCTTCCGCATCGGACGCTACCGATCGCGCGGCGCCGTACGGCGGGTTCACCGGATTTGGCGCGATCTCGACCCGTCCCTCGGCTGCGCCGATCCGCCGTGCCTGCTCCTGCTGCACGGCGGCGTCCGTGGTGGGCCTCTCAGGCGCGTGAGGTGTCCGCGGTCGGCGGCCCGACTTTTGTCCGCGGACAAAAGTCGGGCCGCCGACCGGCCCCGTGCCCGGTCAGACCGTGCTGCGTTCCGAGCGGGTGGAGAGGCGTCCGGCTGCTTCCCGTCGGGACAGCCGCTTGTGCTCCCGGGCCGCCCAGCGCCGGACCCGTTCGGGCTCCAGCGGGGTGCCGTGGCCGACGTGGAGGCGGGAGGGGTTGAGGGCCAGCATCGTGCGCAGACTGGCCAGGTTGCCCAGCGGGTCGTCGTGGAACGGAGGGTTGGCCGGTCTTCCCGGGAGGAGGCCGAAGAAGGAGTTGGCGACCAGATCGCCGGCGACGAGGTCTCCTTGGTCGGTGAGGACGGAGATCGAGCCGGGCGTGTGGCCGGGAGTGGGCATGATCCGCGCCGCGATCCCGAAGTCCTCCAGGTCCGTCTCGCCCCGTACGAGTACGTCGGGCTCGAAGGCCTCGACCTTCATGTGCAGGTTCTTGTTCCTGGCCATGAGCCGGCCCATCGGGCCGGTGGGCAGGTACGGTTCGCGGGCCCGGCCGCTGCGGAAGGGCTCGAGGTCGGCGCTGTGTCCCGCCACCGGGGCCCCCGTCAGGCGGTGCAGTTCGGCCGCCGATCCGAAGTGGTCGATGTGGCCGTGGGTGATGACGATCAGCGATATGTCCGCCGGGTCCACACCGTGCGCCGCGACCTGCTCGTAGATCCGTCGGCCGCTGCCGGGGGTACCCGCGTCGACGATGACGGGGCGGCGGCCCAGCAGCAGGTACGCGTTGATGTTGTGTCGGCCCATGACGGGGATCGGGATGACTTTGGTGGGGGACACTGCTTTCTCCCTGGTGTGTGTCGTGGTGTGCCACTGGTGCGGGCATGACCGGGTTCCGCCGGGCGGCTGTGCGCGGGCGGTACGGGAAGGTGGGGCGGGAAGGTGGGGCCGGCCGGGTCGTGCCGCCAGGTGGGGTCCGAAGAGGTACGGCCTAGCGGAAGCGGCGCCGGTAGGCGGCGGGGGTGGTTCCGAGGCGGCGCCGGAAGGAACGGTGCAGGCTCTCGACGGAGCCGAGTCCGCTGAGGGCGGCGATGTCCGGCAGGCCGAGTTCGCTGTCCTGGAGCAGCTGGCGGGCGGACTCCAGCCGGGCGGACTCGACGTACGCGGCGGGGGTGGTGCCGGTGCGCCGGCGGAACAGCCGGGAGAAGTGGCGCACGCTCAGGTGCAGCCGTGCGGCGAGCGCGTCCGCGGACAGGTCTTCGGTGAGGTGCTCCCCCATCCACACGCGCAGCTCGTCGATCCGGTCGCCGCTTTCGGCCGGCACCGCCAGCGGGACGCTGAACTGGCTCTGGCCGCCCGCGCGCTTCACGTACATGACCATGACGCGGGCGGTGGCCAGGGCGAGCTCGCTGCCGTGGTCCTCGGTGACCATCGCCAGCGCCATGTCCATCCCGGACGTGATACCCGCACAGGTCCACAGCCGGCCGGCCCGGATGAAGATCGGGTCGGGATCGACGGTGACGCGGGGGTGGTCGGCGGCCAGCCGTGCGGCCGTGAGCCAGTGGGTCGTGGTGGTCAGGCCGTCCAGCAGACCCGCCGCGGCGAGCAGGTGCGCGCCCGCGCAGATGGAGCCGGTCCGGGGGATCCCCGGCACGGCTTCCCGGAGCCAGTCGAAGATCCGCTTGTCGAGCACCGGCTCGACACCGTGGCCGTCCACGTGGATGGCACCCGATACGAGCAAGGTGTCCACGTTGCCGTGCACCTCGTCCAGCGTCAGGTCGGCGGTCAGCCGGACTCCGCTGGAGGTGGTGACCGGGCCGCCGTCGGCGGTCGCGATCTGGACGGCGTAGCCGGGCCTGCCGGTGCCGGTGCCGGTGCCGGTGCCGGTGCCGGTGCCGGTGCCGGCGACGCGCGTGGCGACCGAGAACACCTCGGCGGGGCCCGTGATGTCGAGCAGTTCGACGCCGGGGAAGGCGGCGATGACGACCCTGTGCGGTGGGAGCATGTGCCGATCCTCTCGGCCCGTCGCGGTGGCCGCAATGACCAGGTTCTGTCAGATCCGGTCATGCGGCGGGAGCACGGCACGCCCCCCGACTTTTGTCCGCGGACAAAAGTCGGGGGGCGGACGCCGGCTCCTGCCCGTGGACACGGGGTCCGCCCGCGGCAGCAACCTTTGTCCGCGGACAAGGTTTCCGGCCCGACGCCCACGGCCGTCGACCTTTGTCCGCGGACAAAGGTCCGCCCACGGTCCCCGACTCTTGCTCGCGGACAAGGGCCGCTCGCGGCCTAGGGCGCCTCGACTTTTGTCCGCGGACAAAGGTCCGCCCCCAACGGCACACGGCCCCCGTCTTTTGTCCGCGGACAAAGGTCCGCCCGCGGGCCCGACTTTTGTCCGCGGACAAAAGTCCGTCACCGCGCGGCATCCGGCGTGGCATGTTCCGGCGGATGAGGAGCCGTCACTACGCTCGGCTCATGGAAGACAGGTTCGATCACACTCCTGCGGTGTGGACCGCACGGCAGCTGCGCTCCGCCCTCGCCGACGTCCCTGACGACACCCCCATCAGCATCGGCGTCGCCGGCGCTCCGGGGGACTTCGACGAGTACGACGAGTTCGTCCTCGTGGGCGCCGAGCCCGTCGAAGTCGACCCCGGCGACGGCGAGGCGTCCGGCGTGCCGCAGGTCGAGTTCACCCTCTTCGCCGACGCCAAGGCCGGGCTCTACTACCTGGACATGGAATGACCTCGAGCCGGTCCGCGAGCACCGCCACGGCCTTCGCATCATCCTGAGGCCACGGCCGTCCTTCCGGATCAGCTGGGCTCGGCGGTCCACGGCCAGGCGGCCTCGCGGCCGGCTTCGATGAGGCCGACCATCCGGAACGCGGCGTCCGTGAGGCCGCCGAAGGTGTGGCGGTGGGGGCCCGCGGGCCCGTGGGCGGGTCGGTAGCCCGCGAGGTTCCAGGTGTAGACCGGGATGCCGGCCGGGACCGGTTCGGCCGGCTGGCGGGGGCCGAACGGGGCGGCCTGCTCGTCGGTGACGATCAGTACCCGGTCGTGCTGCCGGTAGTGCGCCCGCACTGCCTCCGTGGTGCGCGTGCCTCCAAGACACTGGAACCGCTTCAGCACCTCCAGCACCGACTCCCCCGGCTCGAACCGCACCCGTCGGCTGCTCCAGCCGAACTCCACCAGGTCCGCCTGTTCGGCACGCATGGCCAGCGCCGTGCCGAAGACGGCCGCCGCGTCCGCCCGGGTCAGCCGGGACCGTTCGGAGACGGTGTCCCAGAACATGGAGTCGGACCGGTCCACCAGGATCAGGGTGCGGCCGGGCAGGGCCGGTACGTTGGCCAGGGAGTGGCCGAGGGCCCGTTCCAGCGGCGTCGCCCAGCGCGGTGACGGCGCGTGCTGGTGGGCCGCGAGGTAGCGGAAGGGGAACTGCCGGGACCGGCGGACCTCGGCGGCGTCCGAGAGGCGTGTCGCGACCCGGGCCGCGACCTCGTCCGAGACTCCCGCCTCGTCGAAGTTCCGCAGGTTCCGCAGGAGCGCCATCGGTCCCATCGCGGGAATCACGGCTTCCCAGACGGCGGCGTCCATCGGGCCGTGGAGCCAGCCGGCCACGGCTTCCCAGGTCATGCCGGCCGCGGCCAGCCGCTCGGAGCCGCCCGGCCCCGTCACCACCGCCCGCCGGTCGTCCGCAGCCGTCTCCATCAGCGCCCGGTGCGCGGTCAGGAGCGGGTCGGACGCAGGCGGTACCGCCTGCTCCGGGTGGTGGCGGCGGTCCAGGGCGTACCGGAAGAGCGCGCCCTGCCAGGGCTTCTCCGGGTCGGGGGAGGCGTGTACCAGGTTGAGCACGTCGCCGAAACGGAAGCCCTGGGACGCGGTGTCGTACTTGAGCAGGGACCGGGACGTGTACAGCCGGCGTACGCCGTCGGCGATGCCGCGCTTCACGGGCTGCGGCACGTTCCGCCCGTACGCCGAGATCCAGTGGGCGAGCAGCTCGCTCGGTTCGTCGGCGCGCTGGAGCACCGAGTCGATCACGGAGCGATTGGAGGGGCCTGCGGACACCCCGGCCTTCCGTCGCGCCCGTACGTACGCGGCGGCGCCCACGAGGGACGCCGTACGCATGTTGCCCTCGCCGCGGAGCCACCGCAGCAGCCCGGCCGTCCACACGGGGTCCTGGACGGCGAGTTCGCCGACGAGCCGGGCGTAGCGGCCGTCCCGCTCCTCACCGCTCTCGTAGAAGGTCCGCTGGGAGACGAAGTTGCCGACCGCGAGGAGGAAGAGCTCCTCGCGGGGCTCCCGGACGAAGGCCGGGCCGCCTTCGTAGGTGCGCAAGCCGGGCGGGGTGGTGCCGTGGCGGAGCGGGGGAGGGGAGAGGGAGCGGGCGGCCGCCGAGACGTGCGGGGCCACGAGCATCTCGGACCAGACCTTGGAGACGCGTGGGGTGTGACGAGGCAGCGAATCCCCCCGGATTCAATGGATGGGGCGGCCCCGGTCGGGAGGTCCCTCCGGGGCGAACGCCCGCGCCTGCCGAGATCAAGAAAGGCGGCGGCGTCACTTGGTTGTCAGAGGAAGTAGCCGCAGCCGAGCGCATCGGAGGCGCGGTCGCCCTGCCAACGTACAAGGGCCCCGGGCCGCAGACCAACGATTAACGCGGGCTCGCGACGGCCCCGACTTTTGTCCGCGGACAAAAGTCGGGGGCCCGCTCCGGTGGATCGGAAGCCTCTGGAGGAAGCGGACCGGCCGGTGCGAGAGGCCGTGGAGCGGCGGATCGCCGAACAGGAGGCCCGGCGCGTCGAGCGGGTGACCAAGGTGATCAGCGCGACGGTGGCGGCCCAGGAATCACCGGTCCTCGGCGGTCGGCCCGGCGCGGGGTACCTATGGTGACGGCCCGACTTTTGTCCGCGGACAAAAGTCGGGCCGTCGCCGTGGGGGGAGCGGTGGTCAGCGGTTGCCGGTTCTGCCGTTGCTGTCGATCAGGAGCATGGTGAGCTCCGCGCGCTGCTTCGGCGGCATGTTCTGGCGGATCGCCTCGAAGACGGCTTGGGGGTCGCTCCATGCGAGCGGGCTCGTCTCCGTGCTCTTCGCCTGCTCCGGGATCGCCCTCTCCGGCTCGGGCTCCGGCGTCCTGGGTGCCTCCTGCGGCGGGGGAGCGGGGCTCACTTCGGCCGGTTCGGCGGCGGCTGGAGCGGAGGGTTCCGCGGCGGCCGCCGGCGGGGACTCGGGGGCCCGACTTTTGTCCGCGGACAAAAGTCGGGGCTGCGGATCGGCGTGCTCCGCACCGCCGACGGCGACGGCCGCGCGGGGCGCCTCCGCCGGAACCGGCACCGGCACCGGCACCGGCACCGGCACCGGCACCGGCACCGGGGGTTGCTCCTGCGCCTCGCGCAGGATCTCCCGCTGCACCGCCTTGACCTGCGCCTCCTGCGCCTTGTTCTCCTTGAGGAGGTCCAGCAGGGAAGCCGCATCCGCGCCCGGCCGGTCCTTCGCCGCCCGCGCCAGCAGCCGGCCGTCCCGCTCGGGCAGCTCCCCGGCGCTCAGCATGCTCTGGATCTCGTCCGGCAGTTCCAGCAGCACCAGCTGGTTGGTGACCCAGGACGGCGACTTGCCCAGCCGCTCCGCCGCGCGCGACTTCGCCCCGTGCTCCCGGCCCTGCTCCGCGCAGATCTCGACGAGCTGCTGCACCCCGCGCGCCCGCTCGATGACGTCGAAGTCCTCGCGCTCGAGGTTCTCCGCCAGAAGGTGGTCGATGAAGTCGGTGCGGGAGGCCGCGAGGTCGTCGCGTACGACGAAGTCGAGGGACTCCAGCCCCACGTGCAGGGCGCTGCGGAAGCGGCGCTCGCCGTTGATGAGGACGTACGAGGCCGCACCGATCCGGCTCGCGTGGTCGGGCCACAGCGCCAGGTACGCGCTCCGGCTGACGACGACACAGGCGGAGAGCTGGGCCTGGCGCAGCTCCTCACCGAAGCGGGTCTTGTCCTCGTCCGTGCCGAAGTTGCGGCGCGGGTTGAGGGGGGTGGGGGAGACCTGGTCGAGGGGGACGCGGATGAGTTCGTACTCGGGCACGTCGCCCTGCGCGATGGCCTTGGCCCGCCCGCGCTCGCTGCGGCCGCCGGTGCGACGGGCGTTGCTGAAGGCCGCGCCGGTGCCGAGGAGGTCGCTCTTGCTCATGCCGCGATCCTCCGGGCGATCTCGCGCATGGCCTCGGACTGCTCGCAGTCGGGCGCGTAGTGCAGCAGGGGCAGCTTGACGCGTACGGCTTCGCGTTGCTCCTTGAGGTCGGCGATGACGGTGATGACCGGCGGGTCGCCGAACTCCTTCCAGCTGTTGAGGGAGGAGGTGACGACGTAGCCCTTGCGGCTGTCGTAGAGGTTCACGACGAAGCCGAGCTGCGCGATGTCGATGTCGAGGTCGTCGATGAGGTCCTCGAGCTGCTCGCTGAGCATGTCGTAGGCGTCGGCGGACGTGTCCTCGGCCTGGACGGGGACGATGAGGCCGGAGGTCTTCGGGGCCTCGCCCTCGCGGGTGCGGGCGTAGTAGAGAGCGGTGTCCATGGTGTAGCCGAGGCTGGGAGGGCAGTCGACGACGATGTAGTCGAACTCCTTCTCCAGCTCCTCCAGCGCCTTTTCCAGCGCGGTCTCCTTGGTGCGCACGTGGCGGGTGGTGGCCAGGCGGGCGTCGAGGAGGAACGCGTCCTTGCAGGACGGCAGGAGGAAGAGACGGCCGGCGAAGACGCCGTGCTCGATGGGTACGAGGAGGTCGCGGATGCGGCCTTCGATCTCTCCCAGCATGTGCTTGGCGAGGCTGGGTTGCTTGATGCCGAGCATGTCGGCGCCGAGGTGGCGGGTGAGGTGGCCCTGGGGGTCGAAGTCGATGACGCAGACCCGGGCGCCGGTCTCGGCGAGGGCCTGGGAGAGGCCGTTGCTGATGGCGCTCTTGCCGACGCCGCCCTTCTGGTTGCAGACCACGATCCGGCGGGCACCCTCGTGGGACGGCCGGCGGCGGCCCGTGGGGGAGGGGTGGGTGTCGAGCCAGAGGCGGATCGACTGGGCGACGCCCTGGTTGTACGGGATCTCCCGCGTGCGGCAGTCGTCCTTGAACTCCCCGTACAGGCCGGTGGGGAGGTAGGTGGAGAAGGAGGAGGCGCCGGAGGTGTCCACGGGGGTCGCGGCCGAAGCGTCGGCGCGCCAGGCGTGGATGCCCTCGGTGACGGCGTCCTGGATGTCCACGCCCAACTGGGCGGCACGGACCTTGAGTTCCTGCCTCAGGGACGCCGGCAGTTTGGCAACTACCTTTTCCCTGACTTCCGGATCGTATGGGGCGGTCATGCGGGTACCTTACTAACCTTCTTGCGGGAAGGCGAAGAGGCACACCGAACGATGTCGCCCGTATGTGTGACCTGTCCCGCTGGAGCCGCACCTGGGAGTGCTCGGCGAAGACGAAGTTCCGGCTGACTACGCCGACGCCCCGGGTGGGCTGCGCCGTCGGCCACCGAAGGCCTGCGGCCGGCCCGCTTCGAGGAAGCCGACAGGTGCGTGCGTTCCCGTCGCCGTGCACTATGCCGTCGAGCTACGGGCGCCCGGCCTGACAGCTCGTGCCGACGAGGTGGTCGCCTGGTGATGGGACAGCGATCTCAAGGTGTTCCTCGAAGAGCTCGCTGCCGACTACCGAGGGTGGGACGGCGAGCGAAGCTGGCAGACCAACGACCGGTCCGGCATGCGCCTCACCCGGATGCCGTCGCGATCCGGGTGGCTGGGCGTCGGAGGCCCGTTCTGCGGGCCCGCGGGCACGGCGATGCGGGGGCGGCCGGGGCTCCAGACGCTGCCGACCGCTTGCGGGGCGAGCAGGCCGCTGGAGGGGAGCCCCTTCGTGTACGCATCCGCCCTCACCCTGACCGCGACCCGACCTCACACCTGCGACGCCGGCCGACGCCCTAAGGCAGGCCCACCAGCCCCCAGCCGCGGCGCGCTGCCTCGGTGGTCACGTCGCCCCATTCCCGCAGGAGCGCTGTGAAGTCCTCGAAGGTGTCCGGGCGTCCTGCCCAGCCCTCGCATTCGGCGGCGAACGGTTCGCGCAGCTCCTCGAGGCGGGTTTCCACCTGCGTCCAGGCGCGAGCCTTGTCAGGCAGGGTCTCAGGCGGGCATACCAGGAGGAGCGAGGGATGCCAGCGGTCGGTGGCGGGCGGGAAGAATCCTCCGCCGCCGGTCAGCGCGGGGTCGTCGGCCGGGTCCGCGTCCCAGATCAGACCGCCGAGGAAGGTGTCCGTCGCCTGACGCAAGGACGCGTCGAGGAGGGGCCGGATGTCGGCCCACGCATCCCCCGCGCGGGAGTGCGGGCGATAGGCGCCCGTCGTGGTGAAGAAGTCGTACGTGGCGCACCATGCCGACTCGCGGTCCGGAAGCCACGTCCAGCCGCCGCGCGGCCTGCTGAGATAGTCCTCGTCATCAAGCTCCGGTGGCCAAACGGCATCGTGCAGCGCCTCGACCCGCTTCTCGACGGGTATGGCACTCAGATGTTTCCAGTCCGCCATGAACAGCATGAGATCCAAACCCATGGCGGCAGCATAGGCAGGGCAGCGCCGCATGCCGACTGGATTCCCACATCGCCCTCGCGCCCCACCGCCAGGCCATGCTCAAGTGCCGTGGGACGCCTGCACCCTCTGCCGAAAAGCCCTGTACGGCTCGCTGACGGCCTCCCGTTGCCGGGAAGGTCGCGGGGCACCGGGGGAGTGGAGATCGGCCCTCTGAGGGGCCGTTCTGGCGGTCGATTTTTGTCCGGATCGCCGGAAATCACGGGGCGGCCCCGGAGCTGACCGCTCTCATCCAATCGAGGCGTTTACTCACCGAACCCAGTCGTTCGGCCTTCCGCCTCAGCGAACCTAGTCATGCAGGCAATCGCACTGGGGGTTCTGGGTGGCCGTACCGGCTGGGGTGGATCTTGCAGACCCAGCGCAAGCGTCTCGAAGGAACATCCCCTTCGACCCCTCCGCCGAGGCTGAAGCAGCCGGCGAAATGCACTGTCTGCTCGACTCCCCTCAAGCCAAGGGCAGCGGACCTCGACGCCGGACATGCTCCACGACGTGCCGCCAGAAAGCACTCCGCCTGCGCAAACAGGCTCCGCTCGACGTCGAGAACGGACCAGCGGAGCAGGCTCACTCAATCCACAACCTCTGAGGCGACCGCGTCAATCCCTGACGCCCGTAGCTTGCGGGCCAGGAGCTCCATCTCGGGCAGCGTCCCTGAGTACTGCCCGCTGAGGACCTGCCCCAGCACGGCCTTGACGCCGCCCAGGCCGATGCCGAGTTCCGCTCGCAGCACCCGCATGATGATGGCGCTGCTCGCTGGCGCGCTTACCCGCAACCGCGCGCGGCCACGCTCGGAGAGCAGTCGGCTACGCAGTTCGTCCGGCAGGTCACCGCCGCAAACAGCCATGGCGAGCCCGCAGGACGAACACGTCGACTCAACATCCCACCGCAGCGTCTCGCCCACCAGCCCCTGGACACCGCACCACTCTGCCTCGGCACCGCACCCCTGGCACACAGCGGAGTACCTGACGGACTCGACCAAGATCGAATTTTCCATGATTCCACCCCTCACCAGAGAAGAGGTTAAGCGGCAAGCCGAACGGCTTCCTGGGCTCCAATGCTCGGCATCGAACCCGCCAGCCCGACGGTCGCGGCCGCACCGATGCCTCACGAAGCTGTCTCATCCGGGCGACTGACTTCGCTGAGACAGGACAGGAGCTGTGGGTGGCGGAGAGGGCAGGATTCGAACCTGCGTGGATTCCGTGGAACCCGAACGACCAGTGGCCGGTCCCCGATCAACCGCTCCGGGCACCTCTCCCTCGTGACCGGCCAACCATCCGCCCGGTCACGACATCCAGACTCCGCCACACCCCCTGACCCCGCGCTGACGAGCTGTCGGGCTAAGGGGTTCTTGTCCCTGGGCGGCTGCGGGCCGTGAATCCCAGGGGCCAGCCCCTGGACCCCGCCAGCGCCTGGGCCGCGCTGGACCGGCCGTGGCATGGGGGGCTACTCGCCCCCCAGACCCCCTCGCCAGGCGCTCGGGCGCCCTGGACCCGCTCCCCCTCACGCCCTGCCCCCGCTCCCTGACGGTCGCGGGGGCACCCCTCGGGCGCTGGGCGCCCTCACTGGGCATGAGGGCCGGGCGGACAAGGGGGCCATGCCGGACGGGGCAGAGGTGGGGGACTGCCGGTCGGCTTGCCGCCTGCGCGCCGCCGTGGTGACGGTGTGTCGGCTGAGGTGGTGGCCGGTGCAGTCCAGGGTGCGCCGAGTCGGCAGTGCAGGAACCCCCGACAGGGGGGCAGGGACCGGACCGGGGGTGATGTGCTCCGCCGTCGGCCGCCGCTCTTTTAGTAAGAGGGCGCCGCGCAAACAAGCCTCTGACCTGCGGTTTTGTGAAAGTCAATGTGCTCCGCAGGACACATTGGAGACCTCGTTGTGTGTACCTGGCGGACACATAACGCCGAAAAATCAAGCAGGCGTTGAGTTTTGAACGAAGACGGCACGGCTCGGAACACCGCAGGTCAGCGCGTCGCGATAGCCGACTCCTTCGACGCGCCCCCGTCAATGGCCCCTACATGAATGTGCCGCCATGCCGACAACAAGAATCAAGCCACCGTGGAGTTCCGGGGCCTGCGCGCGGAAAAACTCCACGCCCCGTTGAGTTTCGGCGCAGTGTTCGAACAGGAGGGGCGGGGGAGGTGCCCTCCGGCGCGTCGAGGTGTCAAAAGACAAGCACACGTTGATTTTTGGATAGTCTCGGACCGCCTGAGTAACGAGGAGGTCCTGTGACATCTGATCCGCCCGCCCGTCGACGGCGCGGGCCCCGGCCGGTACCCGCTCCCAGCGCCGCGGGCAACGAAGCCGAGTACGGGGACATCCTCGCGGTCCTCGGGCGGCAGCTCGGAGAGAAGGTCGCCGAGACGGCCGACCCCGCGGGCCGCCGTCGCCTCACGGGAGTCCACTTCGAGTACGCCGCCGACCCGCGAGCCGTGCACGACATGGCCGGGGGTTCCGGGTACAGCCTGGCCAGCAACTGGTTCACGCAGCTGCTGGCCCAGTTGGCCGTCGCGAACAGCATCACCAAGTCCCAGCTCTGCGTGTTCCTCTTCGTGGCCGGCGGGCAGGTGCCGGGGACCGGAGTCACCCCGTACACGCAGCAGGAGATCACCGACGGACTGAACAAGATCGCCGCCCAGAAGGGCGGCAAGATGATCACGCGCTCCACGGTCAACCGCGCCGTCCAGGCGCTGTGCGGCTACAACTGGGTGGAGAAGGCCGGCAGGGGCCGGATCCAGCTCAACGTGCGCCTGTGGTTCCACGGCAACAGCACGGCCCAGCACGACGTACTCGCCGAGATCGCCGACCGGCACGAGCACGACGTCGAGGCGTTCCCCTACGCTGTGGGCCCGCAAGGTGCGCATCAGGAGGAACTCGACCTCGACTTCGGGTCGGCAGCCGACTACCGCGGAAGGAAACGCACCGGGTGATAGTGCTGCCAGGCCCGTCCTCCATCACGGCCCACCGCCACCGCTCACGAGGAAGGCTGTCCCATGGCTAACGTCATGTCTCCGATCGTCGCGGAGCGCATCTGGGCGCTGCCGCTGTCCGGGTCCGCCGTCAAGTTCCTCCAGTACCTGGTCGCCCGGAGCGACTTCGGGGGAGCGCTGGCGGTCCGGCAGAAGGACATGGCGGCCGAGTACGGGGTGACGCCCCAGGCCGTCAGCGGGCTCATGGCGCCGCTGTGCGAGCTGAACATCGTGCTCAGGCCCCGCAGCGAGGAACGCAACGGCAACTCCTACCGGCTCCACCCGCTCGCGGCGAAGTACGAGAGCCCCGAGAGCATGGAGGCGGCGTTCCGCGCGGCCCTCGTCCGCATCCAGGAGGGCGACCTGCCGAACCTGAAGCTGCCGACGTACCACCAGGCCCCGCCCAGCCCGACGACGGGCCGCCCGAAGCTCCAGGTGGCCTGAACGGGCTCCAGAGCCCCCGCCCTCGGCGCCCCGCCCCCGCGTCGCCGGACAAGACGAAAGGCCCTCCACCATGTGGAGGGCCTTTCGCGCCTGAGTAACTCGTGCGGCCACTATATCCGCCACGGCCCGGCTGGGGACGGCTGGACCTGACCTCGCACCGGACCGGTGTCCCCGACGGCTTCGACGGCTTCGGTCCCTTGCGCGTGGCGGTAGGGACCGAAGGCGGGGCTCGTTGCGCGGGCCCTCTGAAGAGGGTCCGTAGCGGCCCGGAGTGCTCCCCCGGTTCGGTCCCTCAGTCACTCGGTCCCTGAGTCCCTTTACGTTTCCGCAGGTCAGAGCATGTTCACGATCGAGGACAGGGACTGAAGGGACTCAAAATCCGCTCTTCCAGCCTTTACGTGCGTGCGTGTATGCGCGGGCGTGAGGAGTACCAGTGCCATATTCTCGTTATAACTGGAAAGTTGAGTCCCTTCAGTCCCTTCGAAACGGCGGGAAACCGGCTGACCTGCAGGTTTGTCAGTGACCGAAGGGACCAGGGACCGAAGAGGGACTGACGGCCGTTCCGTCCCTGTTCAGGGGGTGGGAGGGGGCCAGGAGGGAGGGGGCTCCAGGGTCTCCGCCATGTTCGGTCCCTGCCTCCACGACGCGCAGGATCCGGCGATCCGAGTGGAATCAGACATTCCGGCTGCGTCGCCACGGCCTCCCAGAGGGACTCAAGGGACTGAAGAATCACAACAGTCACAGCAGCCTGCACCGCTTCGGCGTGTCGCTGCGCTAGGCTCCGGCATTGTGAAAGTTTGGTCCCTTCAGTCCCTGTCCAGAGCAGGGGCCGAAGCCCCGACCAGCACACACAGCCCTACCGAGCCCAGCCGCACCGCCGAGGAAGAACCACGTGCCAGCCCCCAGCGCAACGCCGCCACCGGCGGCAGCCGTCGGCACCGCGCACGGTCTCGAAGTGGCGCTCTGGCTGGCCGCCAAGGGCATGCCCGTCCACCCCCTCGCCCCCGGGGCCAAGACCCCCGCCGCGAACTGCACCCGGTGCCGGGAACAGCACCACGCTCCCTCGGACTGCCCCTGCACGGCCGAGGGACGCTGGTGCCACGGCTTCCACGCCGCCACCACGGACGCCGACGTCATCAGGGACTGGTGGCGCCAGGAGCCGGAGTTCGGCGTCGGCGTCTCCTGCGGGCCGGCCGGTCTCGTCGTCATCGACGTCGACACCCACCCGGCCCCCCTGCCCGGACGGGGACGGCTGCTGCCCGGCATCCCCATCGACGACCGCGTCGACCTGACCGGGCTGAGCTCCGGCTACGACACCCTCGCCCTCCTGGCCGCGCTGCGCCGACGCCCCGATCCCGCCCGGGACAGCGGCACGCTGCGCGTACGCACCCCCAGCGGAGGCCTGCACATCTGGTACCGCGCCCCTCTGGGCAGCCCGGCGATCCGCTCCTCCAGCGGCAGCGGCAGCCGTGCCGCCCTCGCCTGGCAGGTCGACGTCCGGGCCACCGGCGGCTACATCGTCGCGCCCGGCACCCGCACGGCCCACGGCACGTACGAGGCCCTGCCCGGCCCCCGGATCCCCGCGCCCCTGCCGCTGTGGCTCAACGCCGAACTCGCCCGCACCGGCCACCACCCCGCCCTTCCGGAGCCGGAGCGGGCTCCCGCGCCCCCGCGTGCCCGCACCGGGCCGACGACCGCAGGCGACGACGCCCACCGCATCCTGAGCCCCCTCCTCGACGAAGTCCGGGACTGCGCCCAGGCGCCCTCCGGTACCGCGTTCAGCGAGAAACTCAACCGGGCGGCCTTCACGGCCGGAGGCCTCGCGGCCGCGGGCCACATCACGCTGCCCGAATGCACTGGCCTCCTCACCGACGCCGCGAACGCGGCCCGCCCGGGCCAGCCGCGCCGCAACCAACTCGTCATCGACTCCGGGCTCCGCGCCGGCAGCCACCGCCCTATCCACCCCAAGGGACGCTCATGAGCAGCGCAGGAAGCACCGGCTTCGACGCGCACGCCGCCGCGGAGCAGCTCGCGGTCTTCGCGGCCGAGACCCCCGCGACCCCCCAGCTGCCGGCCCAGCAGGCCGCCCCGCCCGCGACCGGAGCCCGCGCGGGTGACTTCGTACAGTCCGGCCTGCTCGTCAACCTCACCGACCGGGGCAACGCCAAGCTCTTCGCCCACCTCCACCACCACCGCTTCCGCCACGTCGAGGGCCTCGGGTGGTACGTGTGGGACGAGTACCGGTGGAAGCGCACGGGCGGCGAGAAGGCGGCGATCTGGGCGGCCGGCGACATGGCCGAGGAGATGCCGCTGCACGACCCCCGGGGCCACTTCACCGACCGCGAGCTCGCCCAGCACCGCAAGCGCGCCATGTCGACCTCCGGGGTCAAGGCCATGCTGGCGCAGGCCAAGGCCTCCCCGGAGCTGGCGCTGGACCCCGACACCCTCGACGGTGACAAGTACGCCCTGTGCACCCCCGCCGGCGTCGTCGACCTGCGCACCGGCGAGCTCCGCAAGCCGGACCCGCTCAGGGACCTGCACTCGCGCGCGACCTTCCTCGCGCCCGAGGCCAGCCCCACGCCCCGCTTCGCCCGCTTCCTGAGGGAGACCTTCGGCGACGACGACAAGGGCAAGGAGATGATCACCTTCGTCCATCTCCTGCTCGGCTACTCCATCACCGGCGACGTCGGCGGCCAGGTCCTGCCCTTCCTCTACGGCATCGGCGCCAACGGCAAGTCCGCCCTCATGGACATCGTCATCAAGATCCTCGGCGACTACGCGGACGTGGCGCCGCCCGGCTTCCTGATGGAACGCGGCAAGTTCAACGAGCACTCCACCGAGCTGACCGAACTCCACGGCCGCCGCCTGTTCGTGTGCAGCGAGCTCAAGCCGCACGACAAGTTCGACGAGGCCCGCGTCAAGCTCCTCACCGGCGGCGACCGGCTCAAGGCCCGCCGCATGCGGCAGGACTACTTCAGCTTCGAGCCCACCCACAAGCTGTGGCTGCTCGGCAACCACCGCCCCGAAGTCGGCACCGGCGGGCACGCCTTCTGGCGCCGCATCCGGCTGATCCCGTTCGACAAGGTCGTCCCCGACCACCGCAAGATCGACAACCTGGCCGAGGAACTCGTCAACCACGAAGGCGCCGGCATCCTCCACTGGATGATCCAGGGCGCCATGGCCTACCTCAGGACCAAGCCGTCCCTCACCGGACCCACCGTCGTGCGCACCGCGACCCAGGCCTATGCCACCACCGAGGACCACATCGGCCGCTTCCTCGCCGAATGCTGCACCAGCGGCGACGGCTCGGAGGAGCCCCGCGACTTCAAGGTGGAGCAGGGCGCCCTCTACCGCGCCTACAGCACCTGGTGCCAGGAGGGCGAGGGCCTGCGACCGGCCACCACGCGCGCCTTCGCCACCCGCATCCGTGCCGAGGTCGGCATCTCCTCGCCGAGCGAGATGCTCCGCTCCAACGGCCAGAAGTTCTACCCCGGACTCGCCCTGCTCGCCGACGAGCCGGGATGACGACGCCCCGGCGAACGGGGCAGCCCGGGGGTGAACCGCCCGGGCCTACTGTCCGCCACCGCATCCAGCCGCCTACCATGGACACGCAACGAATGAGCCAGCCGCAGGACGCCGCGCCGCACACCGCCATAGCCCGTGCCCGGCGCCCGGAAGCGTGGTCGGTCCGGACCGCGCAACAGGTACGTCAGACCGAGAGGGGACCAAGGCCATGAGCTCGCTACTGCAAGCAAGCGATCTCACCCACGAGGACAAGGTGGTGTGGCTGGAAGACCCCGCTCAGCTCGACTACGTACGCCAGGCCCTCGACAAGACCCCGCGCCGGCGCGGCAAGCCCCGCTACTACCGGGACGGCCGCATGGTCGGCTTTGCCGAGCTCTGCGACAGCGCGGAGGCCGACCCCGACAGCGGGCTGCAGAAGCGCAGGGTCTTCTACCTGCTGCCGCACGACCGCGACGCGGAGCCGGACGGCCTGTACCGGGCCGGTGCTCCCGGCGAGGCGGTGGATCCCCGCACGGTCGAGCCGGGGCACGTGGGGATGAAGACGGAACGCTCCCAGCGCGGGGTGGCGGGCGCCGCCACGCGCACCGTCGCCTGACGCGAACGCCTTTCGAAAACCCGGTCCCTCCGGTCCCTGGGCGGGCCCCGCCGACCCTCTGACCTGCACCGGCTGTCAGGGCCGACGGCGGGGCTGACAGGGCCGCAGGGCATGGCGGTGGAGCCGGCGTCGAGGACGACGCCGGCTCCGGTGCTGCTGCCGCGGGCTACGGGGCGGTGGCCGCCGCGGGTATCGGGCGGAGCACGGTGCGCATCCGTGCGCCGTCGAACTCCACCGCCTCGCCGGGCAGGACCAGCAGTCCGCCCTCCGCGTCCTGGCAGGCCGCGCCGATCCGCCGGATCTGGACCGCCGGGCCGCGCGCACCGGCCATGAACACGGTCGGGTCGATCTCCCAGCCGTGCCCGGCCAGCCACTGCTCCAGCGCCGCGGCCTCCAGGCCGGTCGCTTCCCGCGGCCACTCGTACGTGTTGTCCATGTCCGTCCCCCTCCGGTGCGGCCGGATGCCCGGCACCGTGTCGATCCTCGCACCCGCCACCGACAACCGGCCGGGCGCCGGCCCGGCCGCGGCCGTCTCAGAGGAGGAGCGGGACGGTCTCGGCGGGGGAGGGCGGCTCGGGCGGGGTGCCGTCCCCGAACGGGCGCCCGCCCAGCGCCTCCCGGCCGTGCGGTGCGAGCCAGCCCGACGGGTCGGGGCCCAGGGGGACGATCCCCGACGGGTTGATGTGGCTGTGGACGACGTAGAAGTGCTTCTTGATGTGGTCGAAGTCGACGGTGTCCCCGAAGCCGGGCGTCTGGAACAGGTCCCGCGCGTACGCCCACAGCACCGGCATCTCGGAGAGCTTGCTCCGGTTGCACTTGAAGTGGCCGTGGTAGACGGCGTCGAAGCGCACGAGCGAGGTGAACAGCCGCACGTCCGCTTCGGTGATCGTCTCGCCGACGAGGTAACGGGACCGCTCCAGCCGCTCGGAGAACCGGTCCAGGCGGGCGAAGAGGCGCTCGTACGCCGCGGCGTACGCCTCCTGCGACTTGGCGAACCCGACGCGGTAGACGCCGTCGTTCACGTCCGCGTAGATCTCCTCGTTGACCGCGTCGATCTCCGGCCGCAGCGCGGCCGGGTACAGGTCCGGTGCCCCGTCGCGGTGGTACGCCGTCCACTCCAGCGACATGTCGACGGTGATCTGCGCGTAGTCGTTGGTGACCACCGCGCCGGTCGGCACGTCCACGATCGCGGGCACGGTGATGCCCCGGTCGTAGTCGGGGTCGCGGGCGAAGTACGCCTCCTGGAGCCGCTCTATGCCCAGCACCGGGTCGCGGCCGTGCGGGTCGAGGTCGAAAGTCCAGCTGCGGACGTCGTGCGTCGGCCCGGCGACGGCCATGGGCAGGGCCTTCTCCAGGCCGAGGAGCCGCCGGACGATGATCGCGCGGTGGGCCCAGGGGCAGGCGCGGCTCACCACGAGACGGTAGCGGCCGGGCTCCACCGGGAAGCCGTCGCGTCCGTCGGCGGTGATCCGGGTGGTGATGTAGCGGCTGTCGCGCTTGTACCCCTTCTCGGGGCGTACGTTGCTCATTCCAGGGCCCTACCCAGGAACGGCGGTGACGAGCGGCCGCTCCACCGGGGCTCCGCCGCCGCTCGTCCCGGCCCCCGTTTTCCGGCGGCTCCGGAGCACGGGGGCCGGGATCACCGGCTTCGTACGGGCGCCGGCGCCGCGGAGTACAGCAGCTCCAGCCGGCGCCGTACGGCTTCCACGGCGCCCGGGCGCGCCCCGGGGACGCGGCGCCGCAAGGAGACCAGATCCGGGCCGAGTTCGCGGGCCCGGCGGGGGTCCGGGAGCTGCTGCCACTGGTGGTGGGCGCGGTCGACCGCACCCACCACCGCCGCGTCGTCCGGGGCCTGATGGCGGGCCAGGCGCGCCGTGGCCGCCGCCATCCACAGCTCGCAGCTGCCGGCCGGATCGCCGGCGACGTGGGCGAGGTCGGCGCGCACCTCCAGCCAGTGGACGGCCTCGGCCGACCCCGGACCGTGGGTCCCCAGCGCCCAGTGCTCCCACCGGGCGGCGAGCGCGGCGGCCTCGCCGTGCCGTCCCGCGTGCGCGGCGGCAAGGATCGCCGGCAGCGGATCCTCAGGAGGTTCCGGGGGAGCCGGTACGGTGCGGGGCAGGACCGGGGCAGCGGTGGCGTCCACGGCGAGCAGGAGCGCCCCGGCGTGGCCGGCCTGGGCGGCGGCCTTCGCGTGCAGCTCCGGCAGCGGCGGGTTCAGGCCGCTGCGCCAGGTGGACGCCACGGCCTGGAGGTAGGCCGGTTCGGCGGCGCGGTGACGGGCGGGCGGCGGGGTCACGCGGCCGTAGAGGGACGTGCCGTGGCCGAGGGTGAGGCCGTGCGCGAGGATCCGCTGCCAGGCGTCGGGGGCGGCGATCAGGTCGACGATCACTCGTGTGGTGTCCGGGCGGCGCGGTTTGAGCTCGCTCACCAGCCACGTCCAGGGGAGCGCCGTGTAGCGCAGGGCCGCCGGGGTCGTCCGCGCCAGGGCGAGGTGGAGCTGGTGCTGCCTGGTGTCGAGGTGGAGTTGCCCGGCGAGGATGAGGGTCAGGGGGCCGGGAGCGGCGGCGGCCGCGCGTATGCGGGTGAGGACGGTCTGCTGGTCGGTCGGGTCGGCCAGTTCGACGATGGTGCCGGACGGCGTCCGGGTCAGGGCGCTGGGTGGCACGGCGGCGAGGGTGGGCAGCACCCTGGTGGCGTCGATGAGCCGCCCTCTGCCCGTCGGTGCGGCCGCGAGCAGCAGCGCGGTGCCCATCATGTCGTCCCCTGTGATCACGGCAGCACGGTACGCCCTCACGGCCCCGGCCGGGGGCGTGAGGGCGATCCTCGCTGCCGGTCACGGCATCAGCGGGCCCGTAGCGGGTCGGTCAGCCACCCCTGCGGCAGGTATTCCGCGAGGGCGTCGGCGACGGCCGCCGGATCCGCGGGCCAGGCGGAAGGCGGGTTCAGCGGCCGGCGCGGCAACGGCACGGGCTGGGTGCCACCGAGCCTGCGGCTCACGTCCTCACGCAGCTTCGGCAGCATCGCGTACAGCCTGTCGCCGGGGCAGGCGGTGCTGTTGAAGTCCCGGTGCCCGTAGATCTCGGAGGCGGGCACGTCGTACTGGCGGCAGATGCGGGCGCACAGGTCGGCCAGGGCGGAGAACTGCGCCGCGGGAGGCGCCTCCGTCATGTAGGTGCCCTCGTTCTCGATGCCGATGGCCACGCTGTTCTGGCCCACGCAGTGGGCGCCCCGTACCAGCCGGTCCCCGGCGTCCAGCGCGGCCAGACTGCCGTGGCGGCCCTCCAGGGCGAACGCGCCGCGGCTGACGGTGAAGTGCTGACCGGTGTCGATCCAGCCCTGCATGTCCATGTGGTACGTCTGGATGGCACGGGCCAGCCGGTGGGCCCGCTCCCGCGAGTAGTCGGTGACGTTGGCCGTGGCCGTGTGGTGGACGATGATCCGCTCGGGCCGCTCGTCGAGGAGCACGACCGGCTCGGACGCCTCCCGCGCCCCCCAGCCGTCGCAGTCGGTGATCTCGGGCACCGTGGAGCCGTCCCGGCCCCTGAACACCCCTCCGCCGGCGGCGGATCCGACCGCGGCGGCGGCAGTGGTGGCGGGCAGGACGGTGGCGGCTCCGAGTGCGAACGCGGCGGAGACCAGGTGCCGGCGGGAGAACCGGGCGGAGGGGGTGGACGTCATGGACCAGCCTGTTCCGGTGAGGGACGGGCGTCCATGAAACGGGGCCGGGCGGCGCGGGGCACGCAGGCGCTCCGGGAGCGCGGGCCGTTGGCTCTCTTTGGCCCTGCCGTCGCGCGCCCGGGGCGGGGCCGTTACGGGGAGGTCAGGCCGTCCCCCCGGAAGGGACCGAAGCGCGACGGCCCCGGCGGGCCGGGACGAGGTCGTGGCGGATGAAGTACTCGGTGCCGAGGACCACTTCCCTCTCCGGAGCCGGCAAGCCGCCCAGCAGGGCCGGGAGCGAGCGGCTGCGCGCCGCCTCCGAGCGGTGCGCCCGGATCGCGGCCCACTTCCGGTCGACCCAGGGACGGATGTCCACCGCCGCGCCGACCAGGGCGGCCGGGACGGTGTGCAGGCGCTTGCCGACGCTCGCGACGAGGCCGGCCAGGATCGCGGTCGCGGGGTCCGGGTCCGGGTGCGCCGACAGGTACAGGGCGCCGGGCCGCCACGGCGGCCCGGCCACGGGGTGGAGGTCCGGGCGTCCGGCCGCGTGGGCGGCGAGCAGCGTGACGCGGTGGGTGTGCACGTGGTCGGGATGGCCGGAGGAGCCGTGGGCGTCGTGGCTGACGACGATGTCCGGGCGGAAGTCGCGGATGTGGGCGACGACGCGTCCCACGGCTTCCCCCAGGGGCGCGTCGCAGAACCGGGGCTTCCCGGGAGCGGAGTCCGGGACCCGGTGGTCGGCGTATCCGAGCATGCGGGGCTCCGCGGCCACCCCGAGAAGCGCGAGGGCGTCGGCGAGTTCGGCGGCGCGATGGCTGTCGGGGGCCCAGGTGGCCGTGACGACGGCGGTGCGGGCGCCGGCTGCCGCGTGCCGGGCGAGGATCCCCCCGGCCGCGAGGGACTCGTCGTCGGGGTGGGCGTAGACCGCGAGGACGCTCGGTGCGGGCACGGACGGCTCCGTTCTGCCGGGAGGCGGGGGTCTCGGGTGGTGACGGGACGGCCGGTGGCGGGTGTCGGGGACCTGGGGCAGCCAGACGGCGCTGCCGTGGTGGCTCTGGTCGGAGCGGCCCGCGGTGCTCGGCGGTGGGTTCTCCGAGAGGGCTCGTCGATTCCGGTCGGAGAGCCGGGTCTTTCGGGAACATCGTCGCCTCCGCGTGCGCCCCGTAGGGTGACTCCGCATGATCGAACACAAGACCGAGATCAGCGAGGACCTGGTTCGCGACCTGCTGCGGGACCAGCATCCCGACTTGGCCGCGCTGCCCATCCGCGAGGTGGCGGGCGGCTGGGGCAACCAGATGTGGCGCCTCGGGGACGAGTTGGCGGTCCGCATGCAGCGGATGGACACCGACCCGGATCCGCAGCTCAAAGAGCGCCGGTGGCTGCCGATGCTGGCCCCGGGCCTGCCGTTGCCCATCCCGGTCCCGGTGCGGGACGGTGCGCCGTCCGAGCGCTTCCCGAAGATCTGGACCGTCATGACGTGGGTCGAGGGCACGCCGCTGGACCATGCCTCGATCACCCGCGGCGACCACGCGGCCGACACCCTGGCGGCCTTCCTCAAGGCCCTGCATGTGGAGGCGCCCGCCGAGGCGCCGGACGCCTCGGACCGCCGCCGTCACCCCAAGGAGTGTGCGGAGGGCTTCGAGCGCGTCCTGCGGGCCGTGGACCTCGGCCACTTCGCCCAGGACGACATCCGGGCCGTGTGGGACGACGCGGCCGCGGCTCCGGGGTGGCAGGGCCCGCGCGTGTGGGTCCACGGCGACCTGCACCCCGCGAACGTCGTCGTCGCGGAGGGGACGCTGACGGGCGTCGTCGACTTCGGCGACGTCTTCGCCGGCGACCCGGCCTGGGACCTCGCGGCCGCCTGGGTGCTGCTCCCCGCGGGCGGCGCCTCCCGGTTCTTCGACAGCTATGGGCAGGCGGACGAGGCGGCGGTACGCCGGGCGCGTGGGCTGGCCGCGATGAAGAGCCTGTTCCTGATGCTGATGGGGCAGAACGGGGACCGCGGCCTGCCGGGCGGCAAACCGCACTGGGGGCCCGCAGGCCGGTCGGCGCTCGAACGCGTCCTGAAGGGGCTCTGACGTCCGCACCGGTCGACCGACGCAGGACTCGATGGTCCGGCACAGGCAGCCGCCGGTGCGGGCGGGTCGGTCAGGTCCAGCCGAGCTCGGTGTAGAGGCGGCCCGCGCGGATGCCCTCGATCGCCGTCCGCGCGTACGGCACGATCCGCTCGGGCAGTGCGTCCACCGGCCACCAGTCCCAGGAGACGCACCGGTCGGGCTCCCGTACCTCAGGCGTTCCCGTCCACCGGTGCGCGCGGAAGACGAGCCCCATGCGGGGCTGCCCGCCGGCGTGGTCCACGGTGTGGACGACGTGGACGAGTTCCACGCCGGCCCGGTCGATGACGAGGCCGGTCTCCTCCCGCGCCTCCCGGACCAGGCAGGCGACGGCCGATTCCTGCTCGCAGTGGCCGGCCGGGAAGTGGTGCGCGGAGGGCGCGAACGCGGAGTCGGGGTGACGGAGCCCCAGCAGGACCTTGCCGTTCTCCTCCAGGTACAGGTGGACGCCCACCACGTGGGGGCGGGCCCGGCCGCCCGGCCGGGCCCGGGCCGGCAGGGGGACGCGGGCGGGGAACCGGGCCTGGTGGAGGGCGATGACGTCCTTCGTCCACGGGCACATCGTCAGGAAGGGGACGGTGGCCGCGTCGAAGTGCCGGAACATGATGCCCTCCGGGCAGGGGAGTGCGTCCGCGTCGCCGTCCCAGGAGCCGAGGTAGACCCGGATCCGCCCCTTGGCGCCGCCCGGGCCCACGCTGTCGACGACCGTGAACTCCTCCAGCGGCACCGCCAGCCCGGTCTCCTCCCACAGCTCCCGGGCGACCGCCTCCCGGGCCGGCTCCTCTCCCTCGCGGTCCCCGCCCGGGATCGACCACGTGCCCGGGTCGCAGATCTCCTTGTTGGCGTCGCGCAGGTGCAGCAGGTACCGGCCGCTGCTGTCGACCAGCAGCGCGGCGGTGCCGCGGGGTTCGTCGTACGGGGGCATCACGGGCTCCTCGGGGAAGGGGGTGCAAGGGGGGATGGTCACGCGTGCTCCCCGCTGGGCAGGCGGTCGTGGCCGCCGGTTCGCTGGGGCGGGAGGGAGTCGGTGAAGGCGTTCGCCTGGACGAGGTAGGCGTCGCGGAAGTCCCCGGTTCCCGTCCGCTCGTCCATGAGCTCCTCGAAGGTGCCGGATTCGGCCAGTCGGCCGTCCTTGAGGACGTGGATCAGGTCGGCGTGGCGGACCGCGTGCAGCCGGTGGGTGATCAGCACGATCGTCTGCCCGCCGGTGGCCCGCTCGCGGATCCGGTCGAAGACCTTCTGCTCCGCCATCGGGTCGAGGGCGCTGGTGGGTTCGTCCACGATGAGGATCGCGGCGTCGCGGTAGTGGGCGCGGGCGATGCCGATGCGCTGCCACTGGCCGCCGGAGATCTGGTGACCGCCGCGGTAGCCGCGGCCCAGCAGCGTCGTCAGGCCGCGGGGGAGCCCGGCGAGGACCTCGTCGGCGCCGGAGAAGGCGGCCGCGGCCCGTACGGCGTCGTCGTCGATGTCCGCGCCGGGCCGGCCGATGCCGATGTTCACCCGGGCGGTGAAGGGCCAGTTGTAGAAGTTCTGGGACATCAGGGCGACCCGTTCGAAGATCTGCCGGCGGCACGCGCCGCGGGCGTCGACGTCGTCCCACCACACGGTGCCGCCGCCCTCGTCCGGCAGGTACAGCCCCGACAGCAGCTTGACCAGGGTGGACTTGCCGGAGCCGTTCTCCCCGACGAGCGCCACGATCTTCCCCATGGGGAAGGTGAGGGAGACCTCGCGCAGGGCCGGCTCGGGAGCCTCCCCGGAGCCGCCGCTGCCGGGATAGGTGAACGTCACCTTCTCGAACCGCACTTCGCGCACCCGCTCCGGGAGGGCGGCGCCGCCGGCCGGGATGGCGCGGGCCTCCGCCTCCGCGCAGAGGTGCTTGAAGTCGGCGACGAAGAGGCTCTCCTGGTACAGCTCGGTGACCTGGAGGACCAGGCTGTCCAGGCTGGCCGCGCCGGTACGGATGGCCAGGACCGCCGTCCCGGCCACCGCGAGGTCCATCCGGCCGGCCCACAGCAGCAGCCCCAGCGCCCCGTAGGTGGCCAGGGCGGCGAGCCCGCCGGCGGCGTCGGCGGCGAGGCCGGTCCGGGCGGCCCGGCGGGCCAGCCGGGTCTGCTCGCGTTCGTTGGTCTCGGCCATGCCGCGGAAGTGCGTGAGCAGGAACGGGCCGACGTCGTGCACGCGTACCTCGGCGGCGGCCTGCTGTTGGGTGAGGAGCTGGCCCAGCAGGTGCCCGGCCCGGGCGTGCTGGAGGAAGGAGTGGAAGGAGACGTAGCGCTGGCGGCTGATGACGAGGGCCCCCCAGGCGCTGGGCAGGGTCATCAGCACCAGCAGGGGCAGCAGCAGCGGATGCAGGACGGTCAGCACGCCGGCCGCGGCGATCAGGGAGACCGCCGAGTTCAGGACGCTGGTGCAGTAGCGGATCATGCGGCGGGCCGAGTCGGCGCCGTAGCGGGCGGCGTCCATCAGCCGGTGGAACTCGTCGTCCTCGATCGCGGTCAGCTCCACCCGGTGCCCGAGGTCCAGGTACTGCTCGGTGGCCAGCCGCTGGACCTTCGGCTCCAGCGCCCCCGTCGCGGCCGTGGAGGCCGACCGCAGCAGCGACCCGAGCACCCCGGTCACGGCCGTGAGGAGCAGTGCGGGCACCGCCGCGGTGAGCCGGGCGGTGGTGGGGCCGGAGGCCATGAGGTGGCCGAGGACCGCGTTGACCGCGACCAGCCCGGCGGCCTGGGCGGTGCCGCGGCCCAGCTCGGCGGCCAGCACGGTCCGCAGGGCCGGCGCGTCGGCCAGGCGGGCGAGGCGCAAGGCGGTGCCCACCATGGCGGGCAGGTCCCGGGCCATCGTCCACAGCCCGAGCCCCAGCCAGGCCCCCTCGTGCTTGTCCCACCCGATGTCGTACGCCAGCGGCCCGCCGAACAGCAGCCGCTCCGACTCCGACACCCCCGCGGCGGCGGCCGCGGACTCCGGTTCCCCGCTCATGCGGCCCTCCCCGTACCCGGCCGCGAGCGGCGGCAGCCCGGGCGCGCGGGGCCGTCAACACGGCGCCCGGCGCTTTCGGGCCGGCAGGACGCGGGGCGGGGGTGTTCGAATGCGGTGGGGTCTGCGGGGCGGGCGGGCGCGGGCTTCACGGCATCCTCCGGATGGGCGTACGACTGGCACAGGTGCTCTAAGAACGGCTCCCGGACGGGTCCGTCACGGCCCCTCCGAGGGCGTTTCGTGAACGAATGTTCTGGAGGTCGGCGCCGGTCTTGCGGGGCCTGATCCGGCGGGGTTCAAACTCGCTCGAACAGGGCCGGGTCACCCGCCCGGGGGATTGCGGGCCCGGCCCGGGGGCGGCTGCCGCGCGCGGCGCGGGCGGGGCCCGCCGGTACGACCGGTGCCGGCGCGGGCGGGGCCCGCCGGTACGACCGGTGCCGGCGCGGGCGGGGCCCGCCGGTACGACCGGTGCCGGCGCGGTTCCGTACGCTGGCAGCATGCGGATGCGTCCCACCCTGAGCTGGACCCCCACCGGGAGCCTGCCGCCGCCCACCACCGATCTGGGCCCGGTCGCCGACGCGCTCGGCGCCGGCGGCGTGCTGGTGCTCACCGGGGCGGGCATCTCCACGGAGTCGGGCATTCCCGCCTACCGCGGCGAGGGCGGGAGCCTGACCCGGCACACGCCGATGACCTACCAGGACTTCACCGCCAGTGCTCAGGCGCGCCGCCGGTACTGGGCGCGCAGCCACCTGGGCTGGCGCACGTTCGGCCGGCACGGGCTGCTCACCGGGTTGATCACCCAGAACGTCGACGGGCTCCACCAGGCGGCCGGCAGCGACGGCGCGGTGGAGCTCCACGGGAGCCTCGCCCGGGTCGTCTGCCTGTCGTGCGGTGCCGCCGGCCCGCGCAGCGAACTCGCCCGGCGGCTGGAGGAGGCCAACGCGGGCTTCGCGCCGGTGGCCGCGGCCATGAACCCGGACGGCGACGCGGACCTCACGGACCAGCAGGTCGGGGACTTCCGCGTGGTGCCCTGCGCGCTCTGCGGCGGCATCCTCAAACCGGACGTGGTGTTCTTCGGCGAACCCGTCCCCCCGAGCCGGGTCGAGCACTGCCGCGAACTGGTCGGTGCGGCCACGTCCCTGCTGGTCCTGGGCTCCTCGCTGACGGTGATGTCCGGGCTCCGCTTCGTCCGCCAGGCGGCCCGGGCCGGCAAGCCGGTCCTGATCGTCAACCAGGACCCGACCCGCGGCGACGAGCAGGCCGCCGCCCGGGTCGCCCTCCCCCTGGGGGCGGCCCTCACCGCGGTGGCGGCCCGGCTGGACGTCGCCGTGACGGGCCGGGCGACGCCCTCGTAGCGGCGGCGCGGCCGCCGCGGAGCCGCGCTCCCGCACCGCGGACGGGTGAGCCGTGGCCACCGGGCCGCCCGCCGCCCGCGATGGCCCCCCGCCTCCCGGCCGCGCGCCGCCCGCGCCGCCCGCGATGGCCCCCGCCTCCCGGCCCAAGATCGCCGAGCGGTAGGCTCGATCCGCAACACGACGCGAACAGGAGCTTCAGTGGCGCGAGTTGCGGTGATCGGCGGGGGTGTCAGCGGGCTGGGAACGGCCCTCATGCTGGGGCGGCGGGGCCATACGGTCACGCTGTTCGAGCAGGACGGGCGAGAGGTCGCGGAGGCTCCGGAGGGCCTCGACCGGGACTTCTTCCACTGGGACCGGCCCCGCGTCCCGCAAGCCGTACAGCCCCACTCCTTCCTGGCGCCCGTCCGCACGGTGCTGCGCGACGAGATCCCCGACGTGTACGCCGACCTGCTGGCGCGCGGGGCCCGCGAGTACCACGAGTTCGACTGGTTCGCCGAGCACCCGCCGCACCGGGACGGCGATGAGGAACTGGTGACCCTGCGCACCCGCCGCATCGTGCTGGAGGCCGCCCTGGCCGCCGCCGTCCGGCGGGAGCCCGCGGTCGACGTACGGCGGGGCAGCCGGGTGAGCGGCCTCCGCATCACGCAGGGCCGCCCTCCCCGGGTCACCGGCGTGCACGCGGAGGGGCGGGAGCACCCCGCCGACCTCGTCGTCGACGCGTCCGGCCGCCGCTCGCCGGTGCCCGCCTGGCTGACCGCGGCCGGCTGCCGCCCGCCCGTCGTCGACAGCCACCGCACGGGGCTCGCGTACTTCTGCCGCTGGTACCGGCTGCGGGCCGACGGCCCGCGCGACCCGGGGCGGGTCAAGACCGGCTCGTCCGCACCGTTCGCCCTCGCCGGCGTCTTCCCCTCCGACAACGACGCCTTCGCCCTGCACCTGGTGCTCTCCACGGGCGATCCGACCCGCGGTGCGCTCACCGACCCCGCCGTGTTCGAGGCCGCCGCCCGCCGCTTCCCCGCCGCCTCCGCCTGGCTCGGCCTGAACCCCGAACCCCGGTCGCCCGTCCTGGCGATGGCCGGCCTGGACAACCGCTGGACCTCCCTCACCGACGCCGAAGGCCCCGTCGTCACCGGCCTGGTCAACGCCGGGGACAGCCTCGTCCACACCAACCCCACCCTGGGCCACGGCGCCGCCCTCGGCCTGCGCGCCGCCCGGCACCTCGCCACCCATGCCGACCGCACAACCGCCGACCCCATGGCCTACCACACCTGGACGGCCCAGGCCCTGCGCCCCTGGTACGACGCCCAGGTGACCGCCGACCGCGCCAACGAGCAGCGCCTCGCCGAGAGCACGCCGCTCTCCGACCGGCGGGCCGCCGCGGTGGGCGCCTGCGCCTTCGACGACCCGGTCGTCATGCGGGCCCGGGCCCAGGTGCGCCACCTCGTACGCCGGCCCCCCGAGGCCTACGGCACCGACGAGGTGGACCGCCACGTCACCGCCTGGCTCGCCGCCCGCCCGGACTTCACCCCCGCGCACGACGGCCCGACCCGGGCCGAGTGGGACGCCCTCGTCGACGCCCTCATCCCCGCCTGAGCGCTGCCCCGCGCGCGCCGCTCTCCCGGCCGGACGGGTGGTCGAGGACGGCCAGGACGCGCAGCGCGTCCGAGAGGCGGACCAGCTGCGCGTCGTCGCCGGCGAGCATGTCCTCCAGGCTGGGGTCCGCCTGGCCGGGGCGGGTGCCGCGCAGGGCGGCGAACGCCGCGGCCACCAGGGCCACGTGGCGCGCCGCGTCCGGCTTCAGCGCGCCGGGGCGCGCGTCCCCCCGCCCGCCCTGCTCCGCCCCGCGGTCCAGGCGCGGCGCGATCAGCCGCAGGCCGTCGCGGATGTCGCAGGTCCGGCGCAACTGGCGCTTGCCGAGCGAGGACCACCAGGGGATGCGTACCAGCTCGTACGGGGTCACCGCGCGCATGGTCAGCCACAGCGGGCGCAGCCGCCGGTACCGGGACCAGCGGCGCCACAGGCTCGTCACGCCCTGGCTCGCGGAGGGCAGGGCCAGGCCGACGCACTGGAGGAGGGAGGCCAGGGAGGACACCGTCGGGGCGACGGTGGTGCTGACGCCGTCCCAGTCGTGGCCGGTCCACCGCGCCCCGATGGCCAGGAACTTGCACGCGACGTACCCCAGGCTCAGGACCGAGCCGGTCACGATGAGCAGCAGCCCGCTGCGCAGCAGGCCCGGCACCTCCCGGGCCCAGCGCCAGCACAGGCGGGCCAGGACCAGGTTCGCCAGCCCGTACGACAGCACGCACAGGACGACCATCTCCCGCAGGTACGGGGTGGTGGCGTAGTAGGTGTCGAAGTCCCGCAGGCGTTCGTCGGACGCGTCCCCGAGGGCGAACAGGGCGGACTGCGCCGCGATCACCGCCCCGTACACGCCCACGCACCAGCGCGTGGCGCACCGGCGCCGCTCCTCCGGGCCGCCGCGCCAGATGATGGTGAGGTTGACGAGCGCCGCGCTGGCGGCGGTGACGATGCCGTACACCAGCGGAACCGAGAAGTTCGGGACGCCCGTGAGCGCGTTCACCTGCGAGATCGTCGGCGGCGCTGCGAAGAAGAAGACGGCGGCCCCCAGCGGCAGGAGCAGCGACACCGAGCGGACGAGGGGATCGCGCCAGTGCCGGAGGAGCGCGGGCGCCCTCAGGGCGAAGGCCGCGCACAGGACGCCGACGAGGAGGTAGAAGTACACGGAGGTCATGCGTGCTCCCTCTCCGGGGCCGGCCCGACCGCGGCCCCGGTGGGGATCCGGGCCAGCGCCTGCGAGATCCGTACGAGATCGCGCGGTTCACCCGGGTCCGCCTGGAGGCCCCGCGAGGAGGCGATCACCTGGCGCTCGGGGTCGGCGCGCAGCGCCTCGACCGCGGCGACGACCATGACCGCGTCCGCGTCCGCCGACGCGTCCTCGTCGGCGGCACCGTTGGCCAGCGCCGTGGCGCGGGCGCGTGCGCGCAGGGCGAGGTCGAAGTAGGGGTTCAGGGTGAGCAGGCCGTCGTGGATGCCCGACTCGCGGTGCAGGCGGCGGACGCCCGCGGTGGAGAGCAGGGGCACCCTCACCGAGGAGGCGGTCGGCGTCAGCTCGCGGAGCAGCCGTGACAGGGTGCCCAGCCGGCGGTAGCGGGTCCACTCCCGCCAGGGCTCCTTGAAGCGCTGGACGAAGAGGGGAACGCCGAAGCCGAGGAGGACGAAGGTGAAGGAGGCCGTACCGAAGGGCCGTGCCGCGTGGGTGCTGAGGTGGTCCCAGTCCACGCCGGCCCAGCGGGCGCCCACGGCGGCGAACTTGCACACGTCGAAGCCCAGGGCGAGGGTGTACCCGGCGATCAGGAGGCCCAGGCCCGCACGGAGTTCCCCGGAGACCTCGCGCAGCCAGCGCCAGCACAGGGACGCCATGACCACCGCCGCGGCCGAGTGGCCCACCAGGTAGAGCACGGTCATCTCGCGGATGTACGGCGTGTGGGCGTAGTAGGTGTCCAGGTCCTCCAGCCGCTCGACGGGCGCCTCGCCGAGGGCGAACAGCACGAACATCGCCGCGCCCAGGACGGCGTAGGTCCCCCCGCACCAGCGGGTGGCCCGCCGGATGCGGGCCGGCGGACCGCCGCGCCAGTTGATGATCAGTACGATGCCGGAGCCGCAGCAGGCCATCAGGATCGAGTACAGCAGGGGCGCGGCGAAGTTCGGCACGCCCGTCGTCTCGTTGACCTTGACGATCATCGAGGTCGACCCGAAGTAGAAGACCCCGGTGGACGTCAGCAGGAACACCACCACGGCCCGCAGGAGCGGATCGCGGGCGTTCCTGCGCAGGCGGGGGAGCCGGACGAGGACGGCCACCGTTCCCAGCGCCGCCAGGACGAAGAAGGCGAGGTCGGACACCGGTCAGCCCCGTATGCCGTGCTGGCCGAGCGCGGCCGCGATGCGGCCGGAGGTCGTGGCACGGTCGAGCACGTCCGGACCGGGGGCCGCCAGCAGGTGCCGTACGGCGTGGGCGAGTTCCAGGCCGTAGCGCTCCGCGGCCTGCTCCTCGCCGGCGTGCTTCCTGGCGGCGGAGCGGTCCTGCTTCAGGAGCGCGGGGCTGTGGCGGCCGGCGACGGCCAGGGCCGACGCGACCGCCTCCTGTAAGCCGGCGTCGTGGCGCAGCAGACGCGCGGCCGCGGAGCCGTCGGTGACGTGCTGGTGGCAGTGCCCGAGCTCCAGGTGGCGCAGCTCGTGCCCGGTGATGACGATCTGGTGTTCCGCCACCGTCCGCTGTTCCACGACGACGAGGTCCCGCTCCCCGAGGTTCAGGGCGAGACCGCTGGCGGTGCCCGGCGGGAAGGAGGTGGCGCGGAACTCGATCCTGCGCCCCCGGCGCCGCCCCATGGCCTCGCAGAGCGCGCGGCAGATCAGCTCGGCCGGCACCGGCGAATCCAGGTGGCCGATCCCCTCCACGAGAGCACCCACCGACTGCCGTATGTCCCGTTGCTTGAACACGTGTCTCCCCCATCCCCCTGTTCCGCCGGGGGCAGGAGTCCGTGCCCCCGCGGATTCCACACGGCCGGCCCGCGCGGCCTCTGCCCGCGCACCGCCCTCCGCCCTCCGCGCCGCGAGCGGCGAAGGGCACCACCCCCCGAGTGCCCGGGCGCGTACCGCGCGGCGCGCCTCGGCGCGCATCGCCGGCCGGTTCATGGTCCCCCCTCGGCGTCCGCCCCACCCGTCTTCGGGGGCGTCGAGCCGTTCGAGCGGCCTGTTACGCCCCGCGCCGGGCAGCCGGGAGGCGTGCGGCGCGAAGCCGCCGGCGCCGTGGCGCGCGTACGGACCCGGCCGGCCGGGTCCGTACGCACCCTCCCGGAGCAGCGCCGTCCCGACGACGGCCGGCGCGCAGGACGCGGCGCCGCCACCTCGGCCCAGTACAACGCCGATGCTGCCACAGGGGCGGCGGCTGCTCCACGGATCTTCGGCCAAACTGCCCCGGGATGGCAGGAAGTCGGCCCCGCCCGGCGACACGCCTCCCGCTTACGGAAGCTGCTCCGGGCGGTCGGTGACGCCCCGGCCGACGACGGCCACCGACGTCACCTCGCTGCCGGCCCTGCCCCAGGTGCCGTCCTTCAGGAGGACGGTGCGCTCCCCCATGAACCCCAGGCTCCCCTCGTCGAAGATCCACTCGGTCCGCTCGCCGTCGTGCACCCTGGCCACCGCGACGCCGGTCCGCCCCGCCGCGTCCGTCGCCCCGGGAACGAGGACGACGCCCGGGATGCGGGCCGCGACGCGGTAGAGGGCCGCGCTGAGACCGGGCGGGGTTCCGCCCCTCTTCAGGATGTCGCCGATCATGACGAAGGCCTCCTGGTCGGGGCCGGTGGTCGACCCGGAGCCCGGGCCGTGGTTCAGCCGCGCGTCGGCGTAGATCACCTTCCGCAGCCGGTCGGGGTCGGTCGGCAGGGTCTCCAGGAAGCGGTACGTGGGGCCGTTGAGGGTCGGCTTCCCGTCCGGCGGGTGGGTGCCGGTGCCCCGTGCCGTGCGCGTGGTCGTGGCGGCGGTGCCGTCGACCGAGACCCAGACCTCGGCCGACTGGTCGATGCGGGACGCCTCCATCCCGCCCCCGGCGACTTCGGACAGGGCCGTGGAGTGGCCGACCGTCTTCGTGTAGAGGAACTGCCCGTCGCGCACGGACGGCGCCGGCGCCTGGGCCGCGGCCCAGGCCACCCGGTCCAGGAACCGCACGGCCGCCGGCTCGGGGCGGGCGGCCCGCGGGTGTTCCGCGGGGCCGCTGTCCGACAGGACGAAGGCGCCGACCACGGCGCATGCGGCGGCCGCCGCCGCCAGGGAGAGGAACAGGGGGCGCCCGGCGCGGCCGGCGGCGGGGCGCCCTTCCGCGGCTTCGCGCATCAGGTGGCCCTTGATCAGGTGCTGCTTGCGGAAGGGCAGTTCCGCGTCGGAGAGCCCCGGCAGGCGCCGGAGGACCTCTTCGCGTGCGGACGGTTCGACGCGTGCGTCGTCGGCGGCGTTCACAGGTTCTCCTCCTGTGCGGTATGGCGTACGGAGGCGGGCCCGTCGAGCGGCTCGCCGAGGGGTCTCCGGAGCGGTTCGCCGAGCGGTTCCCGCAGTGGTTCGCCGAGCGGTCCTCGGAGCGGTTCCCGCAGTGGTTCCCCGAGCGGTCCTCCGAGCGGTTCCCGCAGTGGTTCCCCGAGAGGCCCTCCGAGCGGTTCCCGCAGTGGTTCCCCGAGCGGTCCTCGAAGCGGCTCCCCGAGCGGTTCCCGGGCGAGCTCCGCGGTGGTGAGCGTGCGGAGCCGCCGGCGTGCCCGCGACAGCCGGGAGCGGGCCGTGGCCTCCGGGACGCCGCACGCCTTCGCGACCTCCGCCTGGCTGAGGCCGGACCAGACGGACAGGACGATGACCTCGCGGTCCGTGCGCCGCAGCCGGTCCAGGGCCGCGAGCGCCGCCCGGGACCTGGCCGTGTCCGTGATGCGGGAGACCACCGCGTCCGCCAGGTCCGGGACGGCCTCCGACCGGGGGAGGCGGGCCATCGCCTCCCTGTGCCGGCGCGCGGCCCTGCGGGTGTTGCGCATGACGTTGGTGGCCACCCCGAGCAGCCACGCCCGGTGGCTCGTGACGTCGTCCAGGGTCTGGCGGAGCCGCCAGGCCTCGAGGAAGGTGAGGGAGACGACGTCCTCCGCCCCGGTGCGGTCGGACGTCATGCGGACGGCGTGCGCGTACACGGCCCCGGCGTGCGCATCGTAGATTTCCGCGAACAGTTGCTGGTCCACAGCGGGTAGTGTCCGCTCGGCCCGGACCGTTGCATGTGACGCCCGACACACCGCCGGCCGCTACGGCTCAGAACCCGTCGTCGTGCAGGCGCTGCCCGAGGTCGGTGGCCCAGTCCAGGGCCCATGCCCGCAGGTCCGCCGTCTCGCGCTCCGTGAGGCCGTAGGCGGCGAACTCCTCGTCGTCGGCCCAGTCCGCGCCGACGAGGCGGTCGCGGAGGTCGGCCAGGCGGAACTCGTCGCGGCCGTGGCGTTCGCCGAGGCGTTCGAGTTCGTGGAGGGTGCGGTGCCGGGAGGCGGCGTGGACGTCGATGAGGTCGCGTACGGCCCCGCGGTCGGCCAGCGCGCGGACCTTGGTGCCGATGACGGAGTCGAGGGCGAGGACGGGCCCGTACGCGGTCTGGGCCGGGGGCGTCCAGAAGTGCTCCTTGAGGACGTCGACTTCGCACCGCCCGCCGGTGTCCGGGTCGGTGACCATGAGGCGGGCGGAGAGCGCGTCCACGTCGATGACCTCCACCCGCCAGCCGCGCTCCGTCAGCCCGCCCTCCAGCCCCGCGACGATCTCGGCCATCGGGGCCGGGTTCTCGGTGGCGACGTCGAGGTCCTGGCTGAGGCGGTCGACCAGGCCGTGGGCCTGGACCGCGTACCCGCCGGTGATGACGAGGGGGTAGGGCGCGCCGATGTCGATCACCGCGGCCAGCAGCCGACGGTGCAGATCGCTGAGGTTCACGGGGTCACGCCGCGGCGGATCCGGCGGGCGCCAGCTCGGGGAAGGCCTCCTCCCAGACCTGCCGGACGTGCCGGCTGACCAGGGTGCGCAGGACGGGCCACTGGGCGAGGAGCAGGTCCCGGTTGAGGAGCTTGACCAGGTCCTCGTGCTGCCCCTCGGCGAGGACCGTGCGGTAGAGGCCCATGCGCAGGCGCGGGCGGTCCAGGTCGTAGGACCGCAGCCCGGACCAGGCCACGTGCAGGGGCAGGTCGATCACGCCGTGCTCGGGTCCGGCGAGCTCCTCGAGGGCGGCGGGCAGCCGGCCCGCGTACCGGGCGTGCAGGACCTCGGCCGCCGACGGGCCGGGAGGGGAGGAGTGCGGCGTGACCATGCCCCCGATTATCCCGCGTCCCGCCCGCCCCCGGTACCGCAGACGCGTCACACCACCCAGTGGCACGCCGTCGCCCCGCTCCGCCCGGCCGGCTCTGCCGTACGACCGGCTACGGGACCTCGTACGGCCGAGAGCTGCTCGAGACTGCGACGTAGGCCAGGCCGTCGTACGCCTCGGCCAGGATCACCGGGGTCCGGTGGAAACGGTAGGTCCAGCGAGGCACCAGCGCGCCGAAGGTCCGCGTCGGGTGGGGGTCGTGCAGCCACTGGCGCACGGCCGGCGGCGCGTCGGCCGTCCGGCGGAGGTCCAGGAGGTGGTCGCCCGGGTGCGCGGCGGCCAGCTGGGCTTCCAGTGCGGCAGCGCGGGCCGGGCCAGTCCGATGGGGGACGACGGCCCTGGGACGCGGCCGTGCCCATGGGCCCGGCCAGATCCGGCCGGCCGGGAACGAACCCCGGCCGAAGAGCAGGCCCAGGGCGTAATAGGCGCCGCCGTGCCGGGCGCGGAGGTGGCCTCCCAGTGCCGGTGCGGTCCGACCGCTCGGGGCGGCGGTGATGTGGCCGTTGTGTGCCCACAGCGCGACTCGGGCCGACGGATCGGCGAGGAGCCCGCTCACGGCGTCGGCCATGTACCGGTCGCGGGCGGCGGAAGCGGTCCGCCGGCCCTCCCGGTGCCACCGGGGCAGGGTCACCACGTCGGCGGCCTGGCGGAGGATGCGCGCGTGGCGCAGGGCGTCGGCTTCCCCCGGGGCGTTCGCCACGAGGAAGTCCAGCAGCCTCTCGGCGTCGTGGACCAGACGCTGCTCCGGATCGGGGCGCGATCCCGGTTGTGCGCGGGCGAGTACGCGGAGCGGGGAGAGGTACGCGGCCACGCGTGCGGCTCCCAGACGCTGCAACGAGGCGTCGAGCACGGCGAGGGAGCCGCCGCACTGCTGCGGGTCGACGCCTGCGAACCGCACCTTGTGGGCCTCGGACCGGCCCCGGTTGTAGGCCCGCATCCACTCGATCACCGCGAGCACCTCCCGGGGTGTATCAGTGGGCCCAGGGCAGTCGTACGGCCTCGATCTGCGGGTCGTCGAGGAGGGCTTCGACGAGGGGGGCCGGGCCGGCGACCTTCGTGGCCCACAGGTCGTAGTCCGTGCACAGGACCCAGGACCGGTCGTGCGCCCAGAGGTTGGACGGGGTCCACCACCCTTCGTCTGGGTGGTCGTACAGGGCCTTGGCGTCTCCGAGCCAGCCAGCCCGCACGTGCAGGGTGTCGAAGTCCTCGGCCCCTTGGCCCAGCGGGGTGTAGTAGGCGAGGCAGCGGGTGTCCGGCCCCTGAGGGCTGTGCTCGGTGAGGATCTCGACCAGCCGGTCCCAGTCGGGACGGTCCATGCTGCCCTCGGGCGCCCCGGTGATGCCGACCGGCCAGCCGCCCTGATCGCGGAGCGACGGGAAGGACGTGTGGCAGGGCAGGCAGCCCTCGGCGGCCACGGGATCCCCGGTCCGCCGGGCGAGCTCTGCCCAGTGCAGGCGGCGCCAGCGCGGTCCGGGGTGCTCGCCCCTGGAGGGGGCGAAGGTGTCCGAGGGATCCTCGAACACCTCCGCGGGGTCGAGGCCCGGGATGATCTCGCGGCCGTCGCTCTTGCTGTTCAGCAAGGCCCGCCGGTACTCGGCGTACGACATGTCGAAGGGGCCGAGTTCGTGTTCGTACAGGGAGTGGAGCACCCAGGCCGCGTCGGGCATCGCGGGCGGCATGAACCCGGTGAGCCCGTCGTCGTCGGCCAGCTCCCGCAGCCAGTCGGTCTCCCCGGACGCGGCGAGGGGCCAGCGGGCGGTCGCCAGAGCTGCTGGGGTCTCGAACACCAGCGCAGGATACGCGCACGGCAGGAACCCCGGCCGGTGCCCTACGCCTCCCCCGGAGAAATGCGCGCGCGCCCGGGCCGACGGCCTGGTTATGGTGCCTCGTTCGGAACACGCCAGGGAGGCCCCACCATGAGCAGCACCACGTCGTCCTTGCCCGAGCGGATCGAGCTGTCGGGGGAGGGGCTCGTGCTCCGCGACTGGACGGAGCAGGACCTGGCAGCGATGCCGGGGCTGTTCGACCACCCCGACATCGCGTACTGGACGCCGATCGTCTCGCCCTTCGACGAAGCCGCCGCCCGCGCCCGGCTGGACCGGGACCGGCAGCTGCGCAGGGAGGGCACGACCATCCTGCTCGCCATCACCATCGACGGCGGCGCTCCGCTCGGCGAGGTCATGCTGAGGCGCGCCCCGGAGGGCATGGAGATCGGCTACGCGGTCGGCCCGGCCCACCGGGGCCAGGGGCTGGCAGTTCGGGCGGTGCGGCTGATGGCGGCGTACGCGTTCGAACACCTGGGAGCGGAGCGGGTCATCCTGGAGCTGGAGGCCGAGAACGACGCCAGTGTCGCCGTGGCCGGCAAGGCCGGCTTCAGGCTGCTCGACGTGCCGCTGATCACGGGGGAGGAGAAGGGGAGGCCCTTCGCCCTGCAAACCTGGGGCCTCGACCGCCCTTGACGCCGCCCTGCGTACGCCGTGCCGAACGCGCAGCGGGTCATGACCACGATGGTCGGCGCGGGCCGCGGCGGTACGCGCAGTGACGCGTCCCGCGGTGAGGAGGAGAACCGGTGAAGGGGAGGACGGCCGCGGTCACGGTGGGGCTGGTGGCCGTGGCGGCCGCGGGGCTGGGGATCGCGGCGGGCTGGGTACCGGAGCCGAGGGACAACCGCCCCGTCACACCGCGGTGGCTGGAGGGGGTGGGGGGCGAGCAGGCGGCCGCTCGGCTGCGCGTGACCGTACCGGCGGACGCCCGGGACGTGAAGGGCGCGGGCGCGGACGGCTGGGACGCCGACAGCTACCTCCTGTCCTTCACCGTGCCGCACGCCGAGGCCGAAGCGATCGCCGCCGACCTCCGCCTCGACCAGCCGCTGAAACCCCACCCCCCGCTGCCCCCGGCGCAGAACCCGCCCCCGGTGTCGTTCGAGCACCTGGGCCTGCCCGGCCCCGACACCGTGCCGAACGCGCGCACGGGCAGCGTGTGCCCGCCGTGCATCGGAGACGAGCGCAGGTCGAAGTTCCAGACCATCGGCATCACCCTCCAGGACCTGGGGGACGGGCTCACCCGGGTCTACCTCGGGGGGCAGTGACACCCGCGACGCCACACCGGGCGGGCGCCTGCGCGAAGGCGCCCGGTGCGGTACGTGCACTGCCGTGGCAGGATGGCCTCATGTTGATCCGAAAGGGCGATGCCGCGTAGGCGTCCCAAGGCCGTCCGTGCAGGGCGGTGGCGGCCACGATGGCAGGATCCGGTCCTGAAGGTCCCCGGTGTCTCCGCGCGGACCCGTGCAGCGATCCGCCGGGTCGAAGACCAGGAGTTGTGGCCCAACGCGGTCGCCGAGGCACTCTCGCGTTTCGAGTGGGCCTTCAAACAGCCCGGACGCTACCTGGAGGCCTCCGCGTTCGATTCGCCCGGGGTGGGAGATGCCCGTGACGACCTGGAGTGGGCGATGCTGTACCTTCCGCCCGGAGCCAAGCGGGACTTGGGCCGATTGATCACGCGTATCGATGAGGAACTCGAGCGCCGCACCTTGCCGGATCCCCACGTCAACGCGTGGGCGACGACGCACTGGTGGTGGACGAGAACGCGTGATCTCTGACGGGCCCCGAGGCCGCCGCCCTCCTTGGAATTTCGACGAAGCCGTCACCTGCCCCTCAGTCCTCCAGGAAGCGCTGACGCCACCATCCGTATGCGCCCCACGGGCGTGACAGCAGGAGGTGAGGGCTGAGGGGGGCGGTCCGGCGGTCGAATTCGGCATCGAGCCTGCCGACAATCCTGCCGAGGTCTTCCCGCGCCCCACGGGGAAGCCACAGCAGCACGTCCTCCAGGCGGTCCCGCGCCATCAGGGGGTCACAGCACTCGCAGCCCATCACCGGATCCGGCAGCATGCGTCCCGGCTGACGGAGATACCACCGGCAATCGGCCAGGGCCGCGGCCACAGCCCCCGGCCACAGCCGGTCCTCCTCCAACTTCCGGACCGCTACGCGAGTCGCGGCGGACACACCGCGGATCCGGCGGACCGGAACACCTCTTCGGGGCGCCCCTGCGGGGGCTGTTGTCAGAGGGGTGTGTCAGAGTCGGCGCATGCTCGAGATCGTGGTGAAGACGGAGAACGGGGAGCGGCACGTCCGTGTGTCCGCCGAGGAGCTGGCCGGGCTGGTCCGGCGGATCGGTGGCGACGGTGACCGGTTCCTGGTGGTCCAGCGGATACCCGACCTGCCGGACGTTTTCGCCCAGGTCTGGCACGAGGCCGGTGACGACTACACGCTGGAGTACCGCGACGGCGCCGCCGACCGGCACTTCCAGCTGATGACCGACGGGGTCCAGGACGTGATCGCGGCGATGACCGGCTGGGCCCGTCAGGAGGCCGGCTGGGGTGACGGTCTCGCCTGGTCGCCGCTGGACATGGGCCCCGACCGCGAGGTGCCGCCGCTCGAACTCGCCGAGGACGAGCGCGCGCAGCTGGAGGAGCGCGTCCGCCTGGTGCTGGCCGGTGGGTACGCCACCCGCGCCGAACTGGCCGAGCTCGCCGAGGACTACCTCGTCACCCGGGACCGCAGGCCCGTCTCGCGAGAGCAGGCGCAGGCGCTGGCCGACCGGTTGTGGCTGGAGCGGGTCGCCGAGCAGGCCGCGTGGCAGGGTGAGACCGACCCCGAGCGGCTCACCCGCGCGTTCGCCGCCCTGGGGGATGCCGGGATCACCGCCCGCGAGAACTTCACCTGCTGCCGTGGCTGCGGCCAGTCCGAGATCGGCGGCGAAGGCGGGCCCGATGCCCGCGGCTTCGTCTACTTCCACACCCAGTGCACGGACTCCGCCGCGGCCGGCGGCGGGCTGACGCTCCTCTACGGCGGCTTCGACGGCTCGTCGGAGACCACCGCAGCCATCGGCCGGGAGGTCGTGGCCGCCCTCGAAGCGGTCGGCCTCCCCACCGAGTGGGACCACGACCCGGGCAGCGCCATCACCGTCACCCCCCTGGACTGGCGCCGCCGCCTGATCGGCTGAGGACCGCCGCCCCAGCACTGACGCCTCCTCCCCGGCAGCGCCCGCGGCGGGAAGCGGGAACACCCGTCACGTCAGCCGTTGGCGGGGCTCAGCAGCGTGGCGGCTGCGGCGACGAAGGCCACGGTCGCTTCCTTGGCTGCATGCCGCCGGGCGTCCAGCCCGGAGCGGTCGGTGGCCTTGCGCAGCGCGTACGTGGCATCTGCGGCCTGCTGTGCGGGGCCGGCCAGCTCGGGGACCAGGACCTGAAGGCGGATGTGGGGCGCCGTGATCGCGGCTCGGGTGTCGTGGGACCTCGTCTGGGCCTCCAGCTGGTGCTCAGTGCCTGCCTCGGCCAGGGCCAGGCGCTCCCGGTGGAAGATCGCCGAGCGGTGGGCGTCCAGGGCGGCCGCGAAGTCGGTGACGGCGCTGAGCTGGTCCTGGCGGTGGCTGTCGGCGCGCTGCTCGGCGCGTGCGGTGTGTGCCGAACGGTGCTGGAGGAGCCCGGCGGTCAGGGCACCGGCGAGGGTGCCGAGTACGGCGACGATCGAAGGCCATAGGGACATCGGGAGTCAGGTCCTCTCGGGTGGTCGGTTTCGGTAGTGAGGCCGACAGCGAGGCACGCGGCGGTGACGTCGGTGCTGCGGCTGCGCCTTGGGCGCTTCGGACCCGCCCTCGCGGTCAGTCTTTGCGGCTTGGGCCAGAGACATGAGTCCGGGACCATGATCACCTGCTCCGAGCCGACCAGCACACGAGACGGCCGGAAACTCGCCTGGACCAGCCGGCCGGGCAGGACCGGTCCGCCGCCCACGTCCTCTTCGCTGTACACCCTGGCGAACAACGAGGTACCCGGCCGCACGCTGTTCGGCTCCGACGCCCCACTACGGCGACCCGTTCGGCGGGCTGCGCCCCGCTCGTGGTCGCGCTACCGCAGGTGGCGGGTGAAGAAGGTGCCCACCTCGCGCCGTACGCCGGCGAGCGTCCCCACCGGGTCGCCCGTGCCGACGAGCGCGGTCCGCGCCGTCGCCGACACGAGACCGGCGCTCTGGAGCTGCGGGACGAGCGAGCCGTAGTCGGTGAACGCCCAGTGGCTCGCGCCGGTGAGCAGTACGCGGCGGCCGGGAAGGTCCCCCCAGGAGGACTCGACACCGGCGGCGCCCTCGAAGCCGTCGGTGCGCACCAGCAGCAGCGGCCGTCCGAAGCCGGCCGGTGTCGGGTACAGGGCGAGGTGGCCCTCCAGGTTCGCCACCGCGCCGACCCGGCGGTCGTCGCGGGCCGCGTACACGGCCGCCGTGCCGCCCGCGGAGTGCCCGTACAACCCGATCCGGGTCCGGTCCATGACCGGGGCGAGCGGCAGGCCGCCGAGCCGGTCCAGGACGAAGCGGAGGTCCGCGATCCGGGTGTCCGTCATCGTCCGGAAGGTCGCCGGCTCCGGCGGCCCGGTCAGGACGGTCGTCCGCATCCCGGTCGGCAGCTCCACCTGGGAGGCGTCACCGGGGTGGTCGACGAGGACGACCACCCGGCCGTGGCTCGCCAGGTCCTCGGCCAGGCTCGTGCCGAGCGTGCGGGAGTCGCCGCCGCCCGGGGAGTACACCAGGACCGGCCGCCGCCCGGGCAGCGGCGGCGCGCCCGCGTACCCGTGGGTGAGGACCGCGCCCCAGTCCACCGCACCCGGCTGCGGCAGGCCCGGGTGGACGCGCGGCGCGTACGCGGCGAACAGCCGGGCCTCGGCCGGGGTGAGCTGCGGCGCGCGGGAGAAGCCGCGCACCGATCGGGCCGGGTACAGGACGGTCAGCATCAGCTCCCGTACGCCGCCCACCCACGGGTCGCTGCGGGCCGGGTCCGTCAGATGGACCGTCCGCATCCCCACGGGGTACGGGCCGGCGGGCGCGGGCAGCCGGAGGAACGGGCCGCTGCCGCGGGCGGACGCGGGCGTGGGCAGCAGGGCGGCGGCACTCCCGCATAGGGTGCCCTTCAGAAGAGTGCGCCGAGAGGTCATGCGCCGCGAGGTCATGCGTCGAGAGGTCATGCCGACATCCTCGGGACGGGGGCGGCGCGGCGCGAAGGTTCAGGTCCTGGCCGAAAGGCTGGCCCCGGGCGGGGAGTTGTGCTGTGGGCGTGCTGCGGATCCACTTCACCGCGCAGGACTTCGCCCGGACCCGTTTCGCACCCCGCCCGGCGCCGCTCCAGGAGCTGCACGCCGCCCTGGCGACGGCCGTGGCGCCGCGGGGCGGGCCGCTGTTCGCCCCATGGCGCGGCCGTGTCCTGCGCGCCCTCCCGGCCGCCGCCGGCCCGCTCGCCGACCTGGTCCCGGCGGGCCGCCCGCCCTCCTTCCTCGACGTCCTCGGCGACACCCTGGCCGACGGCTTCCGGCAGATCCGCGCGACCCGCCCCGGCCTCGTCCGCGCCGAGCTGGAGCGGGTCCACGCCGCGGGGCCCGCGCCCCGCTGGCTCCGCGGTCTGCACGCGGGCGACGAGACGGCCTGGCGCACCGTGCAACGGGCCCAGCAGGCCGCGTACGAGACGGTCCTCGCCCCGGTCTGGCCCGTCGTACAGGACCTGCACCGCGAGGAGTTCACCCGCTACGCCCTGGCCGTCGCCGAACACGGCCTGGCCGCCGCGCTGACCGGCCTGGCCCCGGGCAGCCGGCTCCACGAGGGCGTGTGGGAGTGGCCCGGCGCGGTGCCGGCCCGCGACGTACGCCTCGACGGCCGCGGCCTGGTCCTGCTGCCGACCTTCCACCACCCGGCGGGCCCGCTCCTACAGGACGCCCCGGGCCGTCCCGCGGTCCTGACGTACCCGGCCGGCCCCGGGATCCCGCCCGCCGCGCAGCGCCCGGCCGTACCCGCCGGGGCCCCGGCCGCCGTCCTGGGCCGCACCCGGCTCGACGCCCTGCGCCTCCTCGCCGAGCCGCACACCACGACCTCCCTGGCCCGCGCCCTCCACGTCAGCAACGCGACGGCTTCCTCCCATGCGGCGGCGCTCAGATCGGCCGGCCTGGCGACGACGACCCGCACGGGCCGCTCGGTCACCCACCGGCGCACGGCCCTCGGCACCCTGGTCGCGGGCGGCGGGCCGCCGTGAGGTGCCCGGCCCATCCCCTTGGGCCCGGTCTCAGCCGGTGTGCAGGACCCGCAGGCGACCTGCTTCCGCCGGATCGCGGTCGACGACCTGGACGGGCGCCCAGGCCCACTGCCACACGCTGATGCCTGCCGTACGGGAGAACCGGATCTCCCCGCGGGTGCCCTCGACCGCGACGCGCTGCCAGGCGTCGGCGGGGAGCGCCCGGTCCGCACCGTGGGAGCGCAGCACCTCGGCGAGGACGACGACCGTGTCGTAGCCCTCGAAGGCGACGAACGACGGCGCCTCGCCCAGCCGCGCGCGCAGGGCCGCCCCGACCCGCGTACCGAGCGGGCCGAGGTGCTCGGGCAGGTAGCGCAGGAACGGGACCGCGGCGCCGTCGCCGCCCAGCAGCTCCGCCCAGTCGCCGAACTCCGGCTGTCCGGCCGGGGCGCCGAGCAGGACCTCGGCGAGGCGCTGGTCGCGGCGGACCGCCCGGACGACCGGGACGGCCGGCTCCGGGAAGCCGGCCAGCAGCAGGAGGGCCGTCGCGCGGTGGGCGACGAGCTCGTCGCACACGGCCCCCGGGGTGAGGGCGCCCAGGTCGAGGGGGATGACGGTGGCGCCGCGCGGGGTGAGGTGGTCGCGCAGCACGCGGGTCCCCGAGGCCCAGTACACACTCGGCTCCGCCGCCACGGCGACGCGGCGGTGACCCGCGCCGAGGAGGAAGTCGGCGTAGACCCGCCAGCCGTGGGACTGCGCCGGTGCGAGGCGCGCCACCCACTGCGCCGACTGTTCGGTGAGCGCGTCGAGGACCGCCGACGAGCACAGGAACGGCAGCCCCAGGGCGTCGGCCCGGGCGGCAGCGGCGCGGGCGACGACGCTGTGGTACTCCCCGGCCACGGCGGCCACGCCCAGGCCGGCCAGCTCGTCCACGGCCGCCGCGGCCCGCCCGGGATCGGCCGCGGTGTCCCGTACGAGCAGTTCGAGGGGTGCTCCGGCGATCCCGCCCGCGTCGTTGACCTCGCGAACGGCCAGCTCGAGGCCGGCGAGCAGGTGCCGGCCCGCCTCGGCCCAGCCGGGCCGGGTCAGCGGGACGAGGGCGCCGATCAGGACGGGCCGCGGCCCGCCGGGCGGCGCCGCCCGGCGGTGCGCGTCCGTCTCGTCCCGCCCGGGCGGGCGTACCTCAGGGCTCATGCGGCACATTGCATCCGCCGCGGCCGCCCGGGGGCAACCGGATATCGGCGCACCGAGCGGGCGGACCGGGCCGACGGGCGACGGCGGCCCGGCCCCGAGAGGGGCCGGCCCGGGCCGTGATGACCACCGGTCAGGCGGTGCAGCGGAGCATCGTCAGCGGGCGGTTCGCGGCGTAGTCCGCCCAGAACTCCTCGCCGTACTTCTCCAGGCCCGCCTCCGAGACCTCCAGCCGCACCCACTCGATCCCGGTGAACCCGGCCGCCTTCAGGGTCTGCTCGAAGGTCTCCTTCGACGGCGTGGTGGCCTCGAACGAGACCGGCGGGTCCAGCAGGGCGGTGAGCCGGATCCCGCTGCCGATCTCGTTGTCCTTGCCGGTCGACTCCAGCAGGAACCCGTACTTCTCCAGCGATGGGCCGCCGAAGTCGTAGTCGGGGTTCTGCATGAACAGGAAGAACGAGCCGCCGGAGACGAGGCTGCGCCGGATGTTGCGCATCATCTCCTCGATCTCGGCCACATCGCTCGCGTAGTTGAACGCCTGCACGGCCACGGCCACGTCGAACGGCTGGTCGAAGGTGCGCAGGCTGGCCGTGTCGCTGACCTCGTACTCGACGCCGAGGGGCTCGGCCTGCTCGATCGCGTTGGCCGTGTCGATCATCGCGCCGGAGATGTCGAAGCCGAAGACGCGGGACGCGCCGCGGCGCTTGAGCTCGCGGCTGTAGAAGCCGGTGCCGCAGGCGACGTCGAGTACGGACTTGCCGCTGACGTCGCCGACCAGGGCGAGGAAGCCCGGTACCTCGGCGTAGCGGATGATGGGCAGGGTCTTGAAGCCTTCGAACGCTTCGCCGATGCCGTCGTACAGCTGACCACTCATCGCGGTGTTTCCCCCGTGGGTTGGTGGCGTCGGCTCCCAGAACGAGCCGCGGCCCTCGGCGGAAAGTCTGCTCCGTCCCCTCTCGGGCTCCGTACTGGCGGAAAGCACGAACCTGTCGGGGGTGCCGGCGAGGTGCGTACAAACAAAGCCGGGGAGTCGGCCCCGCCTCCGGCCTGTCCGGAGCGGGACTTGACGGAGCGTCACCGCGCGGCGGCGCCCGTTCCGCCTGACCAGTACGTACACCAGCGCGGCCGCCGCCTGCAGGACGGCGATGCCGGTGAGGTACCAGGGGGCGGTGGCGACCGTGGCCAGAGCGGCGAGAGCGGAACCGGCAGCGGCGGCGGAGATCTTCAGGCCCGCCCCGATGGTGAACACCTGCGTCCGCGCTCGCGGCGGGGAGTGGTCGGCGCGGATGCGGAGCGTCGCGGTCAGGACGAGGCCGTCGCACGCGCCCGCCGCGGCGAAACAGGCTGCCGCGACCGGGACCGCGGGAGCCGCCGCCGCGGCCGCGAGCCCGACGCCGGTGCCGAGCAGACCGCCGGCGGCCAGCAACTGGGGCCCCACCGTGCGCCGCAGCCGGGTGATCCCGAGCGTTCCGGCCAGGGCGCCGACCGAGAACGCGGTCATCAGCAGGCCGCCGGCTCCCGCGTTGCCCAGGCCCGTGGCGAGGAGGACGCTCGTCGTGGTCAGCGCACCGACACCGGCGAACGCCAGGCAGGTGGCAGCGGTGACGGCGCGCAGTTCCCTTTCACGCCACACCGCCCACACGCCGTCGGCCAGGTCCCGGCCGAGCCGCTCCGGGGCGCGCGGCGGGCCGTCGGCACCGGCACGCAGCGGAAGCAGCGGCGTCAGGACGCAGGCGCACCCGGCCGCCGCCGACAGGACGAGGACCGCCGTCGCGGGGGAGAGGGCCGAGGCGACGAGCCCGGCGCTCGCGGGGCCGGCGACGGCGGCGGCGTTGTAGACCACGGCGTCCCAGGAGTAGGCGCGGTCCCGCTCCGGGCCCGCGGGGAGCAGTCGCGTGATCAGGCTGGAGAGCCCGCCGGAGACGACCGGGCCGCAGCAGCCCCCGGCCGCCGTCAGGGCGAGGACCAGGGGAAGGGGAAGGCGTCCGAGGGTGAGTGCCGTGGCGGCGATCGCCAGGGCGAAGCCGCCGAACGCGCCGGCGTGGAAGAGCCGCGGCCGGCGCGCGCGTGCTGCCGCGGCACCGGCCAGCGGGGCGGCGAGGACGTGCGGAGCCATCCAGGCCGTCAGCACGAGCGCGCCCTGCGCCGCACTGCCCGTGCGGTCCACGGAGAGCAGGACCACCGCCACGGCCATGCCCTCGTCGGCCAGCCGCGCGCAGAACGCGACGACCAGGTACCGCAGGATCCTCGACCGCCCGGGCATCCACCCCTCCAGCGTGTAACGGGATAACGCATGAAGCCGTTACGATGGAGAGTACCGTCTTCCGCGGCAGACAGCCGTCGGCCGTCAACGTGGACGGGACGGGACGGGGACGAAGGAGCGCAGCCGTGAGACCCCAGGGCTTCCAGGCCGCCGAGCGCCTGATCGACCTCGCCAATGCCGTGCGGGCCCACTCCGGCCTGCCCCGCGACGTGGCGGTGCCGCTCCTGGCACGCCATGGTGAGGGCCCGCAGGACCTGACCGAAGAGGCGCTCTCCGACGCGGATCTCCGGGATCTGGGGGACGCCGCTCTCCGGATGGCCGACATCCTCACCGAGGGCGACACCGGCCGGGCAGCCGCCGCCCTCAACGAGACGCTGGCCGCCCACGCCGCCGCTCCCCGGCTGTCCCGGCACGACGGCCACCCCTGGCACCTCCACGTCGACCACGGCGACGCCGGATGGGCCGACTGGTTCCTGGCTTCCAGTGCTCTGGCCCTCGCACAGATCCTCACCGAACACGGTCGCGCCACCTGGGGCGAATGCGCCGCCGGGAACTGCCGCACCCTCTACCTCGGCACCGGCCCCGGCAGCCCGCGCCGCTACTGCTCGGCCACCTGCGCGTCCCGCGCCCGAGTCGCGGAACACCGCCGCCGCAAGCAGGCATCCGCCTCGCCGCCGCCTCCCTGCCCGTGTACTTCACCTCCGTCCTGCTGATCTACGGAGTCATCCGCGTCGCCGGACTCCTGCCCTACCCCACC
>NZ_JBEZKZ010000040.1:0-63491 GCF_040651895.1 Streptomyces sp. NPDC048352 | reverse complement strand
CTCCGGCGGCACGGGGGCGGCCGCGGCGGCGCGGCGCTCGGGGGCGGGGGCCTCGTAGGACCGGGCGGCGGGGGCCTCTGCTTCGTACGCCCGGGGGGCCTCGGGCGCGGGAACCTCGTACGCCCGGGCGGCCTCGGGCGCGGGAGCCGCCGGGGCCCGGGGGGCGGGCGCGGGGGCCTCGTACGGGGGGGAGGGTTCCGCGGCGGGGGCCGGCGCCTGCCGGTGCGGCGCGGCCTCCGGCCAGCTGGAGGTGAGGCCCGAGGAACCGGCGCCGGGGGCGTCGGGCCAGGCCGGGGCGCGGGCCGAGAGGATGCCCACGCTCTCGGCGGCGGCCTGTGCCGGGAGCCGCTGAGCGGTGGCGGCGGCCGCGGGCCGGGCCAGGGAGATCCCGGCGGGCCGGGCGGGCTCGGACTCGACCGGGTCGCCCCAGGAGACCCGTACGTCACGGGGGCCGCCGAAGCCGGCCTGGTGCACCGGATCGACCTGCCAGCCGCCCTGCGCCGGGCCCGCGCCCGCCCCGGCCCCCTCGCCGCCCGGCCGGCCCGCACCCCCGGAGCCCGGTTCTGCGGCCCGCTCGCGGCCCCGTACGGGACCGGCCTCCCGGACGTCCCCCCGCTCGGCGGCCCAGCCGCCGCCCGGGCCGGCACCCCGGTCGTGCCCCCGGGCGGGGTCGTCGCCCCCGCCCCCGCCCGCGGCGCGGTCCGGCTCTTCCGCGGCCCGCCAGGCGGGTGCGGCGGGGTCCGGCAGGGCCTCCGTCATCGAGGTCTCGTCCAGGAACACCGGCCCCGTCTCCTCCACCCGTGCGGGAGCGGATGCGGCAGGACGGCTCGTACCGGGAACCCAGGACGCGCCGTTCCAGTACCTGACGTATCCGGGGATGGACGGGTCGGGGTAGTAGCCCTCGCGGGCCGCGTGCTCTCCGTCACCGGGGGAGGCCGTCAATGTCCCCAACTCCGATCGTGGCTTGAGGCGTGTGCAGGGGAGGACCCAAAAGGAGGACCATAGTCAAGAACACCCGTCCGGCAGGTCCGGTAACGGGAGATTCCAAGCCTTCGGGCGAACCTCGCCCCGCCCGGGCCCCGCCCCGGCCCCCACCCACCGATTCCGGTCAGCCGACAGGTTTCGGCCAACCTGTCCTCCGGCGCCGAAAGTCGCGTCATACCCGGGCACGAGGGAGCTCTCTCCCCGTGCGGGGCGCACACCGCCCCCGCGTCCGCAAGCGAACGCACCGAAGCGAGGCCGCCGTGCACCACCCCCTCATCGAGCGCGAACTGGAACTGAAGCTGGTCCTGTCCCCCGAGCGCAGCATCCCCGTGCCCGCCAAGCTGCTCTACCTCACCGACGACCCCTACGCCGTGCACGTCACCTTCCACATCGGCTCCAGCGCCCCCGTCCACTGGACCTTCGCCCGGGAACTGCTCGTCGAGGGGGTGTTCCGCCCGTCCGGACACGGGGACGTCCGGATCTGGCCCACGAAGATCGGCGACGAGTCCGTCCTGTGCATGGCGCTGAACTCCCCCGACGGCGACGCCCTCCTGGAGGCCCCGGCCGGAGCGGTGTCGGCCTGGCTGGAGCACACCCTGCACGTGGTCCCGCCCGGGACGGAGGCGGAGCGGCTCGGCCTGGACGACGCCCTGGCCGCGCTGCTCACCCCCACCCCGGCCGACGAGCTGTGGCTGCGCGACCCGTGGCCCTCGGACGAGTCCGCGGACGGCGATCTGTGACGCGCACCCCGCGCGAGCGCACCCGCCCGCGGGAGGCCCCGCCCGGGCGCGGGAGGCCCCGCCCGGCCGGGCCTCAGAAGAGCTTGCCGGGGTTCAGCAGCCCGAGCGGGTCGAAGGCCTGCTTGACGCTGCGCTGCATCTCCAGCCCGACCGGCCCGAGTTCCCGGGCCAGCCACTCCTTCTTCAGCACCCCGACCCCGTGTTCCCCGGTGATCGTCCCGCCCAGGGACAGCCCCAGGGCCATGATGGCGTCGAAGGACTCCCGGGCCCGCCGCGTCTCGTCCTCGTCGGCGGGGTCGAAGCAGACCACCGGGTGCGTGTTGCCGTCTCCCGCGTGCGCGCAGACCCCGATGAGCAGGTCGTGCGCCGCGGCGATGGCGGCCGTCCCGTCCAGCATCTCGGCGAGCCGCGACCGCGGCACGCACACGTCGTCGATCATCGTGGCCGGACGCAGCGCCTCCAGGGCGGTGAGGGACATCCGGCGGGCCTGGAGCAGCAGTTCGGACTCCGCCTCGTCCTCGGCGGGTACGACGGCGCTCGCCCCGGCGGCGGCGCACAGCCTGCCGACGGCCTCCAGGCCGGCCGGCGCGTCCGGGGTGTCGAAGGCGGCGAGCAGCAGCGCCTCCGTGCTCTCGGGCAGCCCCATCCTGCCGAGGGCGTTGACGGCGCGGACGGTCGTCCGGTCCATCAGCTCCAGCAGCGACGGCGTCAGGCCCGCCTCCATGACGGCGCAGACGGCCTCGCAGGCGGCCGCGACGGAGGGGAACTCGGCGGCGAGCGCCAGCTGCCGCGGCGGCGCCGGCCGCAGCGCGAGGACGGCCCCGACCACCACGCCGAGCGTGCCCTCGGAGCCGACGAAGAGCCGGGTCAGGTCGTACCCGGCGACGCCCTTGGCGGTACGCCGCCCCGTGCGCAGCAGCCGCCCGTCGGCCAGGACCACGTCGAGCCCGAGCACGTACTCGGCGGTGACCCCGTACTTGACGCAGCACAGCCCGCCGGAGGCGGTGCCGATGTTGCCGCCGATGGTGCACTGCTCCCAGCTGGAGGGGTCGGGCGGGTAGTACAGGCCCTGTTCGGCGACGGCCCGGGACAGGACGGCGTTGACCACGCCCGGCTCGACGACGGCCACCCGGTCGACGGCGGAGATCTCCAGGATCCGGTCCATCTTCACCAGGGACAGCACGATGCAGCCGTCGCAGGCGTTGGCGGCGCCGGACAGGCCCGTGCGGGCGCCCTGCGGGACCACGGGGACGCGTAGGGCGGTGGCGGTGCGCATGACGTGCCGGACCTGGTCCACCGTCCGCGGCAGGACGACGGCGGCCGGGGTGCCGGCGGCGCAGAAGCCGGCCATGTCGGTGGCGTAGGAGGCGGTCACCTGGGGGTCGGTGAGCAGTGCCTCGGGCGGGAGTCCTGCGCGGAGCCGTGCGATGAGATCGTCGTCCATGGGGCCACAGTGGCAGCCGGGGCCATCGGTGTGAACACGGCCGCGACCGGCTTCGGACATCTCGGCGAGCTCTTCATATTGACGCACAGTGAGCGCATGCACGGTTTCGACGAGCACTCGCAGCAGCCCGCGCCGCCCGTGACCTTCACCGGCCGCAAGACGGTCGTGGCGGCCGCGGTCGCGGTGGTCCTGATCGCCGGGGCCCTGCTGATCCGCCCGGCCCGTACCGGTGACGACGCCCGCCCGCCCGGGCCGAGCGAACGGGCCGCGTCGGCGGTGACCATGGGCTCCCCGGCCTCGGCGGTGGACCTGACGGCGCTGGTGGCGGACCGGGAGAAATGGGTCGCCGCGCACGCGGACGACGACGCTTCGTGGGCGGTGCTCGGTTCGGCGTACCTGGAACAGGCCCGGCGGACGGCCGATTCCGCCTGGTTCCCGAAGGCGGAGAAGGCGCTCAAGCGGTCCCTGGAGGTCCGCCCCGCCGAGAAGGGCAACTTCGACGCGATGACGGGCATGGGCGCGCTGGCCGGCGCCCGGCGGGACTTCGGGACGGCGAAGAAGTGGGGCGAACTGGTCCGGGCGCAGGCGCCGCGCCGCTGGACGGCGTACCCGGTCCTGGTGGACGCGTACGCGGGCCTGGGCGACTACAAGGCCGCGCAGCGGGCGATGGACCGGCTGATGGAGCTGCGGCCGGGCCTGGCGGCCCACCTGAGGGCCGCGCAGGTGTACCGGGACCGGGGCTGGCGAGAGGACGCGGTGGTGGCCCTGGAGCACGCGGGCGGGGCGGCGAAGTCCCCGGCGGAGAAGGGGTACGTCCTCTTCCGGCTCGGGGAGCTGGCGTGGGAACGCGGCGATCCGGGCGAGGCGCTGCGCCAGTACGAGGCCGCGCTGCGCACGGACCCCGCGCAGGGGGAGGCGCTGGGCGGCCGGGCGAGGGCGCTGGCCGCGCTGGGGCGGGGCGGGGAGGCCGTACGCGACTACCGGCTGGCGCTGGGGCGCACGCCGGTGCCGCGACTGGCGCTGGAGCTGGGCGAGCTGCTGGAGTCGCTGGAGCGGCCGGAGGAGGCGCGGGCGCAGTACCGGTCGCTGGCGGCCCTGGCGGCGGCGGGCGGGGCGAACGGGGTGAACGAGGAGGTCGTGCTCGGCCTGTACGAGGCGGACCACGGCGATCCGGCACAGGCGGTACGGCGCCTGTCGGCGGAGTGGTCCCGGCACAGGAGCGTGCAGGTCGCCGACGCCCTGGGCTGGGCCCTGCACAGGAGCGGTGAGGACGCGCAGGCGCTGGAGTACGCGAAGAAGGCGACGGACCTGGGGCTGCGCAGCGCGGAGTTCGCCTACCACCGGGCGGTGATCGAGCGCGGCCTGGGCGACGAGGCGGCGGCCCGCAGGCACCTCCAGGAGGCGCTGCGCACGAACCCGGTCTTCTCCCCGCTGCGGGGCCCGCTGGCGAAGGAGGCCCTGGCCGCCGTCGGCCAGCCCCCGGCGGGCGGCCCGGAGAACATGCAGCCGGCCACTCCGTGGGTGGCCCCGGAACTCCCGAAGCCCAACCCCCCGAAGCCGAAGCCGTCCCCGAAGCCCCACCCGAAACCCACCCAGGCGGGCACCTGACCCTGCACGCCCTCCCAGCCCCGCCGGCGCTTGAGGCACCCTCCAGCCCCGCCGGCGTTTGAGGCACCATCCAGCCCCGCCGGCGTTTGAGGCGCGGGGGTCCGGGGGCGGAGCCCCCGATGGCGGGGTCCGGGGCGCAGCCCCGGGGAACGGGCGAAGGGCGGGTAGGGGACCTCGCCCGCGCAGCGGCACCCCCGTCCCCGCCCCCCGGCCGGCCAGGCCAAGGGCGGGGCCGCACCCCAACAGGACCGCGAGGACTACAGGTTGCCCCGCTTGTCCTGCTCCCGCTCGATCGCCTCGAACAGCGCCTTGAAGTTGCCCTTGCCGAAGCCCATCGACCCGTGGCGCTCGATGATCTCGAAGAAGACGGTCGGCTTGTCCTGGACCGGCTTGGTGAAGATCTGCAGCAGGTAGCCGTCCTCGTCGCGGTCGGCCAGGATCTTCAGCTCGCGCAGCTCGTCGATCGGCACGCGGGTGTCGCCGACCCACTCGCCGAGGGTGTCGTAGTAGGTGTCCGGGACGGACAGGAACTGGACGCCGGCCGCCCGCATGGTGCGTACGGTCGCCACGATGTCGTTCGAGGCGAGCGCGATGTGCTGGACGCCGGGGCCGCCGTAGAACTCCAGGTACTCGTCGATCTGCGACTTCTTCTTCGCGATCGCCGGCTCGTTGATCGGGAACTTCACCTTCTTGGTGCCGTCCGCGACGACCTTCGACATCAGCGCCGAGTACTCGGTGGCGATGTCGTCGCCCACGAACTCCTTCATGTTCGTGAAGCCCATGACCTTGTTGTAGAACGAGACCCACTCGTTCATGCGGCCCAGCTCGACGTTGCCGACGCAGTGGTCGATGGCCTGGAAGGTCCGCTTCGCCGGCGGGGCGACGATCGGTTCGGCGGCCACGTAGCCCGGCAGGTAGGGGCCGGTGTAGTCGACGCGCTCGACGAGCGTGTGGCGGGTCTGGCCGTAGGTGGCGATCGCGGCGAGCACGACGGTGCCGTGCTCGTCCTTGACCTCGTGCGGCTCGTCCAGGCCGCGGGCGCCCTGGCCCACGGCGTACTCGTACGCGGCGCGGACGTCCGGGACCTCGATGGCGAGGTCGATGACGCCGTCGCCGTGCTCGGCGACGTGCTCTGCGATGAAGCGGCCGTGGTCGGTGGTCGCCTTGATGACGGAGGTCAGGACGAAGCGCGCGGAGCCGTTCGTCAGGACGTAGCTGGCGGTCTCGCGGCTGCCGTTCTCCGGTCCGGAGTAGGCCACGAGCTTCATGCCGAAGGCGGTCGAGTAGTAGTGCGCGGACTGCTTGGCGTTGCCGACGGCGAAGACGACCGCGTCCATGCCCTTCACCGGGAAGGGGTCTGCCTCACGCGCGGTCTGCGGGGTGGTGTCCAGGGTCTCAGTCATGAGCGCAGAGTCCCGCTCTTCCACAAGCTGCGCAATAGTTTCCCTTTCTGCTGTACAGAATGACCAGCGGAGCCCGAGGATGACTGAAAGATCTGTGCAGTATGACCAGCCGATCAAGGGAAGGCTTCCATGGGCATCGACGAACTCGACGGCCGCCTCATCGTCCTGCTGGCGCGCGAGCCGCGGATCGGGGTCCTGGAGGCCTCGCGCCGGCTCGGGGTGGCGCGCGGCACGGTGCAGGCGCGCCTGGACCGGCTCCAGTCGAGCGGGGTCATCCGGGGCTTCGGCCCCCAGGTCGACCCGACGGCCCTCGGGTATCCGGTGACGGCCTTCGCGACGCTGGAGATCAAGCAGGGGCAGGGGGCGGACGTACGGGCCCACCTGTCGGGGGTGCCGGAGGTGCTGGAGCTGCACACGACGACCGGGCACGGGGACATGCTGTGCCGGCTGGTGGCCCGGTCGAACGCCGACCTCCAGCGGGTGATCGACCGGGTGGTGGGCTTCGGGGGGATCGTGCGGGCGTCGACGGCGATCGTGATGGAGAACCCGGTGCCGCTGCGGTTCATCCCGCTGGTGGAACAGGCGGCCGCGGACGGTTGATCCGCCCCGGCCCGGAGTTCCAAAGAACTGGTTGCAAAGAAATGCTTGCAGAGAAACCTTTGCACGCCTACGCTTGAGCCATGCCCGAAAAGAACGCCGACCACGAAGCCGCCGAGACCCCGGAACCCAAGGTCCGGACGCTGGACTCCCGCTCCCTGCGGGGCCTCGCCCACCCCTTGCGCATACAACTGCTCCGCGCCCTGCGCATGAGCGGCCCGGCCACCGCCTCGCAGCTGGCGGAGCGGCTCGGCGAGTCCAGCGGGGCCACCAGCTACCACCTGCGGCAACTCGCCGCGCACGGGTTCATCGAGGAAGCGCCCGAGCGCGGCAAGGGCCGCGAGCGCTGGTGGAAGGCCGCCCACGACGGCACGCGGCTCGACGACTCGCTCACCCTCGACGACAACCCGGAGACGCGCGGGGCGGCCGAGGTGTTCCTGGCGGAGATCATGAAGATCCACGCCCAGGAGCTGACCTCCTGGCTCGGCGAGTCGGTCGACTGGTCGCCCGCCTGGCGCCGTTCCAGCGACCTCAGCGACTTCAGCCTCCGCCTGACCGCCGAACAGACCCATGAACTGGTCCACCGGCTCCACGAGTTGATCAACAGCTACCGCGACCTGCCGCCCGCGGAGAACCCTGACGACGTGGAGACGGTCCGCATCCACACCCACGCCTTCCCGCGCCGCAGCGAGGCGTGAGCCGCCTCCCGCCTCCCGCCTCCCGCCTCCCGGCTTCTCCCCGAAGGAGTTCCGCCATGCACGCCTTCAGCCATGCCCGGATCCACGCCGCCCGCACCGCCGAACTGGCCGCCGAGGCCGCTGCCTGGCGCCTCGCCCGGGAGGCAGCACCCGCCACCGCCGCCGCCCTGCCCGCCCTGCGCAACCAGGTCGGCGAGGCGCTGATTGCCGCCGGGATCCGCCTGATGCAGCCGGCCCACCTCCAGGCCCGCATCCGGCAGCCCGCCGCATGAGCAGGCGGCCCTTCACGGCCGTCCTGGCCGCCAACACCATCTCCATAGCGGGGAGTTCCCTCACCCTGATCGGCGTCCCGTGGTTCGTGCTCCAGACCACGGGAAGCGCCGGGCGGGCCGGCGTCGTCGCCTTCTGCGCCACTCTGCCCGTCGTCGTCGCGGCCCTCGTCGGCGGCCCGGTCATCGACCGGATCGGCCGCCGCCGGGTCTCCGCCGCCTCGGACCTGATCTGCGGGCTGGCGGTCGGCGCGATCCCCCTCCTCCACTACGCGGGCGTACTGGACTTCTGGATGCTGTGCGCGCTGATGGCCGCCGGCGGCCTGGTGCACACCCCGGGCCTGACCGCCCGCTACGTCCTGCTGCCCAGCCTCGCCGAGCACGCCGGCACCACCGTCGCGCGGGCGGCGAGCCTCTACGACGCCGTCTCGCGCGGAGCCCGGATGATCGGGGCCGCCGTGGCCGGCGTACTGGTCACCGTCTTCGGCGCCGAGACCGTGCTGCTGCTGGACGCGGCCACGTTCGCGGCGTCGGCGCTCCTGGTCTCCGCCTTCCTGCGCGGCGTCCCCGCCGCCGAACCGCAGCGCGGCACCGGCAAGCCGTCGTTCGCCGCGTACCGTGCCGAACTCGCCGAGGGCCGGCGGTTCCTGACCCGCTCACGGCTCCTCATGGGCATCACCCTCATGGTGATGACGACCAACGGCCTGGACCAGGGCTGGTCCTCCGTCCTCCTCCCGGTCCACGGCCGCGAGGACCTCGGCGGCGCCGCCACCCTGGGCCTGATGATCTCCCTCTTCGGCGGCTTCGCTCTGCTGGGGGCCCTGCTCTACGGGGCGTGGGGCGAGCGCTTCCCCCGCCGGGCGGTGTTCGCGGGGGCCTTCCTGCTCTCCGGGCCCACCCGCTACGCCGTCGCCGCCGTCACGGACACCCCGCTGCCCCTCGCGGTGACCATGGCCCTGGCCGGCCTGGGCGCGGGCGTGCTCAACCCCATCCTGACCACCGTCGTCTACGAGCTCGTACCGGAGGAACTGCGCAGCCGGGTCTCCAGTGTGAGCACCGCGGGCAGCGAGCTGGCCATGCCGATGGGCGGCCTCGCGGCCGGCCTGCTGGTCGACGGCTTCGGAGTGACCGCGGCCCTCCTGTTGTTCGCCGCCCTCTACTTCCTGACCACCCTCACCCCGCTGCTGTTCCCCGCCTGGCGCGGCCTGGACCGCACACCGCCGGTCAGCAGGACGGCACCGCGGCCTCGTCCCGGCCCAGTGCCCGCAGGGAGTCCACCGCGTCCGTCAGCGAAGTGACGGGGATCAGCCGCAGCCCCCGGGGCAGTTCGGACTTCGCGTCCGAGCACTCGGCCTTCGGTACGAGGAACACCTCCGCGCCGTCGCGGCGTGCGGCCTGGGTCTTCAAACCCACGCCGCCGACCGCGCCGACCGCGCCGTCGGCGCTGATGGTTCCCGTACCGGCGATGCTGCGGCCGCCGGTGAGGTCGCCGCCGCTGCCGTCGCCGTCGAGCTTGTCGACGATGCCGAGGGAGAAGAGGAGTCCGGCGCTCGGGCCGCCCACGTCGGCGAGGTTGAGCTGGACCTTGACGTCCTTGGGGTCCTTCTCGAGGTAGCCGAGGGCGGCGGCCGCGGCGGCCGACTGCGACTGGACCATTTCCTCCAGGTTGTGCTCCTCGATCTGCTGGTCGCTTCCGCCCGAGGGATAGACGGACTCCCTGGGCATGACCGCCTGGTCGCTCCTGAACCAGTGGTCGACCAGCTCGTGCAGCGTCATCGTCGAGGAGGGGCCGGTGGCGCGGATGGTGGTCATCCGGAGCTGGCCCTTGGTGTCACGGACCGGGGCGCCGGTCACCGTGATCACCGGCTTGCCCTGGTCGGAGCCCAGCACGTCGGCCGTGGGGCCGGGCACGGCAACCACGAACGGCAGCGGTGCGAGGGCCGCCACGGCGAACAGCGCGAGGACGGGCGCGGCGCATACGGCCAGGGCGGCGGGACGCGGCAGACGTGTGAGGCGAGAGAGCACCCGGCCAATCTACCGACCCGGGCCGCCCGGCCCGGACCGCCCGGCCCTCACTCCACGCGGCCGCGTCCGTCAGCGCAGGGCGTCGGCGACCTCGCGGGCGGCGTCGACCACGCGGGGGCCGACCCGCTCCGGCACGGCGTCGGCCAGCATCACGACGCCGACGCTGCCCTCCAGTCCGGTGATGCCGACCAGCGGCGCGGCGGCGCCGCTGGCGCCCGCCTCCAGTTCGCCGTGGGTCAGGGTGTAGCCGGGCTCGGTGAGCGAGCCCTGACGGGCGGCCAGGATGGCCCGCCCGGCCGCGCCGCGGTCCAGCGGGTGGCGGAAGCCGGCCCGGTAGGCGACGTGGTAGTCGGTCCAGGTGGGCTCCACGACGGCCACGGCGAGCGCCTCCGTGCCGTCGACGAGGGTCAGGTGCGCGGTGGCTCCGATGTCCTCGGCGAGCGAGCGCAGCGCGGGCAGGGCCGCCTCGCGCACCAGCGGGTGTACCTGCCGGCCCAGGCGGAGCACGCCGAGGCCGACCCGGGCCCGGCCGCCGAGGTCGCGTCGGACCAGGGCGTGCTGCTCGAGGGTGGCCAGGAGGCGGTAGACCACGGTGCGGTTGACACCGAGTCGGTTGGACAGCTCGGTGACGGTCAGACCGTGGTCGGTGTCGGCGAGCAGCTTGAGGACCCTGAGCCCTCGGTCGAGAGTCTGGGAGGTTTCCGCGGTCACGACGCCTCTCCCTCTGTTTCGGTGGGCGGCGGTGACTCTCGCGGGGTGGAGCGCTGCCGGTCCCTCGGCGACGCACGGAGAGGCCGCCGGTAGCGGCCATGGCACCGGCTGCGCTCCCGCGGCGGCGCTGCCACGGGGCGTTCGATGCGGGGACAGTAGCGAGCGAGTCCGCTGAGCGAAAGGCCTCGTCCAGAATCCGGGCGCCTACTGCCGGTTTCGGCCCTTTTCTTCTCCGGACTGTATCGATTCGTAATGTTCGACGACCGAAATCCGTTTACACGGCCATTACTCTGATCGTGTTCAAAAATGATGTTGGGGGTGGGCGGGGCTGACGCATGCCTCGAACGCAACTAGGGGAGAGAAGCAACAAGTGAACCTGAAGCGCATGGCCGTCGTCGCCGCTGCCGCCGTGGTGGGCCCGACGGTCCTCATGGCCACGCCCGCGATGGCTGACGAGGCACAGACCCCGGCCGTAACGACTCCGGACGCGGCTCCGAAGGACGACGCCGCCGCTCCGGTCGCCCCGGCCGCCGACGCGAAGCCGGCCGTCGAGACCCCGGCCGCCAAGCCCGCCGCGGAGACCCCGGCCAAGGAGACCCCGGCTCCGGCCCCGGCCAAGCCCGCCGCCGAGAAGCCGGCTCCGGCCCCGGCCCCCGTCGTGGAGGACGAGGACGACCTGGCCGCCACCGGCCCGGTCCTCGGCCTCGGCGGTGTCCCGAGCGCCTTCAAGGCGGGCGGCGACTGGACCAACCTGACCGTCTCCGTCGACAACTCGAAGGGCAAGGCGCAGGAGAGCTACGTGCTCGTCCTGGCCGTCGCCGACGAGGCCGCCGAGCTCGAGGCCTCGGACGTCCGCGTCCAGGTCTTCTACCAGGGCGCCTGGCACGACGTCGAGGTCATGGGCGAGGGCGGCTCCGCCGTTGCCCTGCTGACCGACGACATCGAGATCCCGGCGAAGAAGCTCAGCCTCCAGGTCCGCGTCAAGTTCGGTGCGGGCGCCCCGACCGGCGAGATCGCCGTTGCCGCCGCCGGCGGCAGCAACGTGGACGAGGACGTCTTCTCCGACACGGCCGTGGTCGAGTCGAAGATCGTCAAGGGCTCCTCCAACGGTGGCAACACCGGCGGCAACAGCGGCCACAACAACGGTGGCAACACCGGTGGCGGCAACGACACCAAGCCGAACGGCGGCGGCACCACCACGCCGATCGTCGACCACCACGGCGGTGGCAACACCGGCGGCACGAACACCGGCGGCGAGCTCGCCGAGACCGGCACCGACGCCGCCACCAGCTGGGCGCTCGGCGCCGGCGGTGTGGCCCTCGCCATGGGTGCGGCCCTGGTCGCCGGCACCGGCCGTCGTCGCCGCGTCACCAACTGATCCACGCTCCACCGGAACGGGGTCCGTGCGCAGCAGCGCACGGACCCCGTTCCGCGTTCTCAGCAGTGCCTCACCGCATCCGGGTGGCCCACTCCTGCACCTTCTTGATCCGCTCCTTCAGCTGCCCCGCCGTCGCCTCCGCGCTCGGCGGGCCGCCGCACACCCGGCGCAGCTCGGTGTGGATCACCCCGTGCGGCTTCCCGCTCTGGTGGACGTACGCGCCGACCATCGTGTTCAGCGACTTGCGCAGCTCCAGCAGCTCCTTGTGCGAAACCACCGGCCGGCGCTCCGCCGGGAGCTCCAGCAGGTCCGCCTCGGAGTCCGGCCTGCGCCGGCTGTGCGCGATCTGCCGCGACTGCCGCTTCTGCAGCAGCAGCTGCACCTGGTCCGGCTCCAGCAGCCCCGGGATGCCGAGGTAGTCCTGCTCCTCCTCGCTCCCGGGGTGCGCCTGCATGCCGAACTCGGCACCGTCGTACAGCACCCGGTCGAAGACGGCGTCGGACTCCAGCGCCTCGAAGGACATCTGCTCGTCCTCGCCGGTGTCCTCGTCCTCCTGCCGGTTCGCCTCCTCCATCTCCTTCTCGGACTGCGCGTACGGGTCCTCGTCCTCGCCCGCCTTCTTCGGCCGGTCGAGCACGTGGTCGCGCTCGACCTCCATCTCGCTCGCGAAGCCCAGCAGGTAGGGAATGGTCGGAAGGAACACGGAGGCCGTCTCGCCGCGCCTGCGCGATCGTACGAAGCGCCCGACCGCCTGCGCGAAGAACAGCGGGGTCGAGATCGTCGTCGCGTACACGCCCACCGCGAGGCGCGGTACGTCGACGCCCTCGGACACCATCCGGACCGCGACCATCCAGCGGTCGTCGTTCGCGCTGAACGTGTCGATGTTCTTCGAGGCGCCGGTGTCGTCGGAGAGCACGACGGTCGGCTTGGTCCCGGTGATCTCCCGGAGCAGCTTGGCGTACGCGCGCGCCGCGTCCTGGTCGGCGGCGATGACGAGGCCGCCGGCGTCCGGAATGCCCTTCCTGACCTCCGTCAGCCGCTGGTCGGCGGCGCGCAGCACGTTCGGCATCCAGTCGCCGCGCGGGTCCAGCGCCGTGCGCCAGGCCTGCGAGATGGCGTCCTTGGTCATCGGCTCGCCGAGGCGGGCCTCGATCTCGTCACCGGCCTTGGTGCGCCAGCGCATGTTGCCGCTGTAGGACAGGAAGATCACCGGCCGGACGACGCCGTCGCCGAGGGCGTTGCCGTAGCCGTAGGTGTAGTCGGCGGAGGACCGCCGGATCCCGTCGTTCCCCTCCTCGTACGTGACGAAGGGGATGGGGTTGGTGTCGGACCGGAACGGCGTACCGGTCAGCGCCAGGCGCCGGGTCGCCGGGTCGAAGGCCTCCAGGCAGGCCTCGCCCCAGGACTTCGAGTCGCCGGCGTGGTGGATCTCGTCCAGGATCACCAGGGTCTTGCGCTGCTCGCAGCGGTTGCGGTGCAGCATCGGCCGCACGCCGACGCCCGCGTAGGTGACGGCGACCCCGTGGTAGTCCTTGCTCAGCGGTCCGGCCGAGTAGTCCGGGTCGAGCCGGATGCCTATCCGGGCGGCGGCTTCGGCCCACTGCTTCTTCAGGTGCTCGGTCGGCGCGACCACGGTCACCTGCTGGACCACGTGGTGGTGCAGCAGCCAGGAGGCCAGGGTGAGGGCGAAGGTGGTCTTGCCGGCGCCGGGGGTGGCGACCGCGAGGAAGTCCCGCGGCTGGGTCTGGATGTACTTGTCGAGCGCCCCCTGCTGCCAGGCTCGCAGCTTGCTGGCGGTACCCCACGGGGCACGGCCGGGGAAGGCGGGTGAGAGGTGGTGGGAGGCGGTAGTAGTCACGGTCTCCGGTTCGTTGCTCTCGGCGGCAGTCGTGGCTGGCTGTCGGGTGCGTACGCGTCACTGTCGTCGTACGTAGGACAACCGGGCCACCTTACCGGCGCGGGCCCGCCCCTCGCGGAGGGACAGGCCCGTGACCTCGGCGGGTGCGGCGAGCGTCACACCGCGGGCAACTCCCGCAGCCCGGCGGCGATCACCGCCACGTCGGTCGCGGCCCCGGAGGCCACGGCGATGACCAGCCGGTACGCGGCGTCCTGGTCGGCTCCGGCGAGGTCGATGCCGTTCACGGCGAGGAAGGTCGCGGCCGCGAGCCAGGCGGTCCGCTTGTTCCCGTCGACCAGGGGGTGGTTCGTGGCGATGCCGTGCAGCAGCGCGGCGGCCTGCTCGTACGGGTCCTCGTAGGCCGGCGTCCCGAACATGCGGGCGCGCGGCCGGTGCACGGCCGACTCCAGCAGCCCGGGCGCCCGCAGCTCCACGGGCTGGTCGTGGGCCAGGCAGGCGTGGCGGGCGAGATCGAGGACCTCGGCGAGGGTCAGGTGGCGGACCGGCACGGCGGCGCTCACTGCCCGAGCCGCTTCAGCAGCCCGGCATGCCGCCCCGCGAGCCGCGCGGCCTCCGCCCCGACCCGCTCCCGCTCCCGCCGCAGGTGCGCCCGTACGGCTTCCAGCGCGAGCGCCTCGGGGGTGGAGCCGGTGGCGTCGGCGAGGTCGGCCAGCTCGGCGCGGTCGGCGTCGGGCATCGGGAGGACGAGGGCGTTCACGTCGGAGGTCACGCGGGGAGGCTAACCCCCGCCACCCCGCACCCACACCCCCATTTCGCCCCCGGGCCGACTGCCCGGCTCCACGGCTCGGACCCTCGCCCCCAGCCGATGCCGGGCTCCACGGCAGGGCCACTGGCCGCACCACCGCCCGGCTCCACGGCCCAGCCCACCGGCGGGACCCCCGCCCGGCCGGCTACCTGACACCCCGACACGGCACCACGGCCCGGCCCGGCGGCGGCAAGGCTCCCGTCCGGCCCACAGCACGACCCACGGGCACGCCCACGGCAAAGCCCGATGCCCGCCGCCCGGCCCCTCAATCGCCTCCTTGGGCGGTCTCACAGCTGGTTTGGGGGGTTCCCGTCAGTCCCATCGTCATTCCGTGTCGTGCCGGCCTGTCAAGGGCGCTCCTTCGTCGCGTCGCTTCAAGATGGCCTTCGGCCACCCTTGACAGACCGACCCGCCCCGGAAAGCCGAAAGACTGCCGGGAAGCCCCCAAAAGAACGGTCACCAGGGACAACCATCAGGAGCGGCTCCCTCAGCGATGAGACGAGGGGCCAGGGGCCACGACCCCCTCTCAGACCCGGTCCCACGTCCCGTGCCCGGCGCCGGGGCCCGGCCCTCCCATCCGGGACCATCAAGCGCACCAGATCGCTACGTGCTGCCCATCTCTCGGCGACTGACGGCCGTCTGGGGCCCCAATGTGATGAGCGTGGGGCGATCTGATGCGTCTGACGGTCCGGGAAGGGCTCCTGACCAACGTCTGGTGCAGGTAGCGGCCCCAGACGGCCGCCAGTCGCTGAGAAACGAGGAGCGCGTAGCGATCTGCCGCGCCTGCCGCTGCCGGATGGGGTCCTGATCAACGTTTGGTGCAGGTAGCGGCCGGCCCGTCCCCGCCGACTGGCCCCGCCCCGCTCCACGGCTCGGCCCCCGGCGGGGTCGGCGTCCCTCCCCCGTCCCCGCCGCCTCCCTGAGACGGCCGAGGCCCCTCCCCCTCCGACCGGGCCGTTCCTTCGGGGCTTCCCGGCAGTCCTTGTCTTTCCGGGGCGGGACGGCCTGTCAAGGGTCGCCGAAGGCGATCACGCAGTGACGCGAACGAAGTGAGCGCCCTTGACGGGCCGGCACGAACCGGAAGGACGATGGGACGGACGGGAAACCCCGAACCGGCTCTGATCCGGTCCCACCGGAACCCCGCCCCCCACCCTCAGGCTGCGCCCCCGGTCTCCGGACCCGGACCGGACCCCGCTCCCACCCCCGCCACCACCGGCGGGTCCAGCCGGGTGGCGACCCAGGCCCCCGCCAGGGCCACGCACGCCATCGGCAGGAACACCACCAGGAACGCCGCCGGGTGGGAGACCCCGCCCGACGCGGCCACCTCGTGCCCCGCACCCACCGCTCCCCCGCCCAGCGCGGCGAACGCCGCTCCCCCGGCCGCGAGCAGCACCACGTTCGCGAGCGCGTCGGAGATCTGCAGCGCGGCGGAGTTCGCGCCCACCTCCTCCGGCGCGGACAGCTTCAGCAGCAGCACACTGGTCGAGCCGATCACCAGGCCCATCCCGAGGGAGCCCAGGGCCCAGGCGAGGGCCAGGGTCCACACCGGCACCGCCTCGATGAGCACCGCCGGGGCCGCGACGATGGCCACGGCCACCATCACCATCCCGGCGACCATCAGCCGCTCCCGGTAGGGCGCCATCCGCCCCTTGGACTGCACCCACGAGCCGCCCGCCCACGTCACGCCGCCGAGCGCGAGCGAGAAGCCGGCCAGCGTCGGGCTCAGGCCGCGCTGGGTGACCAGCATCAGCGGCACGAAGCTCTCGGCCCCGATGAACGCCCCCGCCGCCACCCCGCGCAGCAGCACCACGGACGGCAGCCCGCGCCGGGCCCGGTAGGTCCCGCGCGGCAGCAGACCCCGCACCGCCGGCACCAGCAGGCCCGCACCCAGGGCGCCCGGCAGCAGCGACAGCCACCGCAGGTCCTGGGCGGCGTACTGGAGCAGCCCGGCGCCCAGGGAGATCCCGAGGGCCAGCCGGATGCGCCGCCGGTCGAAGGCGGCGGGCGACGCGGGATCCACCGGGCCGGAGGCGGTGCGCCGGATCGCGGGCAGGGCCAGCATCAGCGGTACGACGACCAGCGCCGGGATCCCGAGGAACACCCACCGCCAGCCCAGCTGCTCGGTGACCGTCCCGGCGGCCAGCGGCCCGACGATCGACGGCACCACCCAGCTCGCGGCGAAGGCGGCCATGATGGCGGGCCGCAGCCGCTCCTCGTAGGCCCGGCTGACCACCACGTACAGGGCGACGATCACCAGCCCGCCCCCGAACCCCTGCACGGCCCGCCCGAGGACGAACACCTCCATCAGCTGGGCGGTCCCGGAACACACCAACCCGGCGGCGAAGGCCCCGATCCCCACGGTCAGCGGCCTCAACGGCCCCTGCCGGTCGGCCCACTGGCCGGAGAGCACCATCCCGAACAGGCTGGTCGTGAAGTAGGCGGAGAACGCGAAGGCGTAGAGCCCCATGCCGTGCAGCTCCCGCGCGGCAACGGGCATGGCGGTGCCGACGGCGGTGGCCTCGAAGGCGATGAGGAAGATCACGGAGATGACCCCGACGCTGAGCGTCCGGTACGCCGGACCCAGAATGCCGCCCTGCGGTGGCGGGGCGGCAGCGGTCTCGGTCATCCCGGGTTCAAGGGCGCTCATCGCCCCAGAGTAAGGTCCACAGACCCGTATCGCCCCTGTCTTTTGGACCGATCCGCCCTCCTCCCGGGGACCTAGGTCTGTGAACGCCGCATGGCAGTCACATTGCAGCCGGACCTCCCCCCTTCCCCGCCACGACCGACCCCCGTACGTTCGTACTCGTCACCACACACCCAGCCGTGTGCCCGAGTGGTTGAGGGACTCGCCTGCAAAGCGAGTTACGCCGGTTCGATTCCGGTCACGGCTTCCACGTGCCTGACCAGGCAAAACGTAGGGCGGTACCCCGCACAGGGGTGCCGCCCTACAGTTTGCCCTCTCAGTTCCCGTCTCAGTTGCAGCTACCCGGGGCTCATCTCCCCGTCGCACAGCGGCCATACCGCCCCAAGCAATCGTCGCCGAAAGCGAGCACCCGCGCGAGAGGTGCAAAGATGAAACCCTCTAGTGGCACACCTCGGGGCCTGGTCGTAGCCTGATTGACGGGATCAGCTACGCCTGGGGGCCAGAACGCGCCGCAAAGTTCCCTTCTCAGCAGATATTCAGCCGGGCGTACCCAAAGCACCTTTCAAAAGCCGTTCATTCCACGCGCCGCCAACGAACAAACGAGGCTGCGGAGGAACGTTATGAGAAGGTGTCTACTCGCAATTCTCGTCGCGACGACCCTGGGACTTGCCCTTTTGCTCTATCCTCCAACGGCAGCAGCCGCGGGAGGCAATATCAGCTTGAGCCCGTCATCTGGGCCCGCCGGATCCACAGTTCGCGTGATCGGCACCGGATGGGAGGAGCACGGATCCAGCGGCATCGACGTCCCCATCACGGTAGCGGGTTCCCCAGTCGCTGTTGCACACCCCAACGCGGCAGGCACATTCCGGCTCACCATCAAGATTCCTGCGTCCGCTTCTGGATCAGTCGAAGTTTCCGCGATCATCGGAAACGGGGGAGCCGCATCCGCACAGTTCACTGTCACTGATGGGACTACAGGAGGGCAGGACGGGTGCCCAGTTAGCCCGTCTATCGGAATAAAGCCTGACGTAGGCCCTCCCGGCAAGAGCTTCGTCATTCAGGGAAGTCGTTGGGCACCCGGAGGAACCGTACGCATCTCTCTTCCCTACGGATCGAAGGGCATCTTCAACACCACGTCAGCCAGCCCGAGCGTGGGCACGCATGGTGGATGGCAAACCGTAGTCAAGGTGGGTAGCGCCACACCACGAGGAAATTACCAATTCACCGCTATCGAGAGCACCTCTCGCTGTGGAACGATCACAAAGACTGTTGTCTTCGCCGTTACCACGGGATGACGCGTATGCGAATGAACGGCCGTAAACCCCCACGCATTCCGGTCTGACCTGCTGAGACAAGCCTTCGGCCTTATCGGTCCTGTACGTACGGCTGCAGCTCCGTGAAACGCTCGGGCAGCCCGCCACCGCCCTCGCAGCCGAGTGCGCCGGCGATCGAGCGGGCTGCGGAGTGGACGAGAGTCAGGTAGTCGTCTGCCAGGCTCTGATCCTCGCGCAGGTCACGGTCACGGGTCCGCCCCCCGCGGAACGTGGCCGAGATCCGCAGCGGGGTCCCCCGCCGGGGCGCGACGCAGTTGAAGTTCAGCGAGTGGTCCGTACCCCAACGGAAGACGTTCACTCCGGCCTCGTTCGCGCCCTCGGACTCCGCCGGGCCCCCCTGCTTGTGTTGGGCGAGGAAGGACATGGTGGCCTCGCGGCCCTTTGCGCCTCCCACCACGCCCGCGTCGATCAGGCACAGCCCGACGGGCATGTCGTCGGTCGCGGCCCCCGGCCGGTAGACGTCCTCCAGGGTCCTCGCGATGTCCGCCGCTCCCCGTTCGTGTGCCGGCCCGGGGATCAGGAACGTCGTCGCGTTCATGATCCTCTCCAGTGCCCTCCCTGCATCGGGAGAGAAAAGGGTCCCGCCGCAGATCTGGGCGCTGGGCACGGCCCTCGGCTCCACCCGCTCCGGTTTCCGTTCAGGTTCGCTCGTTCTGGGCAGCGCGACGCACCCCGCTGCACCCAGCGCAAACGCCGTCAGTCCCACGAGCACCCGTACGGACCTCACGGAGCCTCCGTTTGTGCTGCGTGCCCCTGCTGAGCGGACCGGGACATGCCGGACGTGTACCCGTCACGCACCGTTTTCTTGAGGCCGTTGCCCAGCACACTCGTATCGCTGATTCCGTGCCGCTCCTGGAACTGCTTGAGCGGCGTCTCGGCGCTGCGTTCCCCGCTTTGGTACATCGCCTTCGTGGCGGCGTGCGTGGCATCGTCTACTTCGTCCTTCTTCTTCTCCACTGCCTTGTCCGACCACTCGGTGATCGCCGACGAGGCAGCCTGTTCCACTGCACCGCTCCCCGTGTCGATGGCGATCGGCACGGCTACCGCTGCCACTCCGGCACCGGCGATCGTCGCAGGCAGCAGCGCGACAGCGCCGCCGATCGCCGCCGAAGTGCCGAACTCGATCCACGCGCTGCGTTGCTCGACGGCCTTTTCGAACGCCTCGTTCTGCTTCTCCGCCTCCGCGCCGAGCTGCCTGGCACGGGAGTCGTCGAGCACCCCCTGGAACTCCGCCGTGACTGAGAGCGTGGCCAAGGCGCGCCCTTCGTCGACCTGACCGTCGTGGAAGCCCTGTGATTCCAGGACGGTGGCGCCGTAGACGCGTTCCGCGGTGGTCAGCGTGGCGTACGGATCCGCGTGCTGCCCGAGAGCGCTGATCAGGTCGCGCGCGCTCTCGCGGTCCAGCTCCATGTGGCCGTCCCTTGCGTGCTCGGGAGGGGCGAACACCCCGTCCTTGCCGTCCCCGCTGAGGGCCCAGTTGACGTCGTCGATGTATCCGGCCGTCATCCGGCCCAGGCTGTCCGCGAGAGCTTCGTGATGCTTGAGCAGCCCTGCGTCGCCGCCGTACTTCGCGACGACCGCCTCCATGACCTCCGCCGTGTCCTCGCTCCGTTTCAGCCCCGGTGCTGCGTCGTCCCAGGCGTGCCCGAGCGTCGCCGCTTCCAGCGCGTGACCCAGAGCGTCGGGCATGTACTGCTTCGCGGCGGCCACGCCCTTCGCGTCCAGGTCGTTGGAGTCGGTCGGGCTCGCGTACTTCTCGCGGGCGAAGTAGTCCAGGTAGTTCGTGACGTCCTTGCCGAGGTTCGGCGCGCCCGCCTTGACCGTGCCGTCCTGGTTGTAGGCGACCAGATCCGAACCGTCGCGCTTGAAGAACTCCGTCGCGGCCTCCGGGCTGTGTCCAAGCGCCTCCAGGAAGCTGTTCACGGGGTCGAAGCCCGCGCCGCTCCCGCCGGAGGGATTGAACTGGGTCTGGGTCCAGCCGTTTATCGGCTTGTTCTGGAAGAAGAAGTTCTTGTCCTTCTCCTGGACCTGGACCGCATGGTCCGCGATGGGCACCAGGAAGCGCCGGTCGTAGTTCCCGTAGCGCATGATTCCGCCGAGCAGCTGGTACCCGAAGGGCGGGTTGCCGTCGTGCGCGGAGAGCGGGATCCGCTCCGTTCCCAGGCGCCGCAGGTCCTGCGCGAACCGGTCCGGCAGGTGCTGCGGGTTGTCCGGGTCGGTGGCGGTGGCGAGGTTGAGGCCCAGGTTCTTCTGGAGGTCCTGGATGTCTTTGAGGCGCTGCTCGTCGAAGCCGCGAGCGCCGGTGTCGGTCGCCATGGAACCGAAGAACTGGAGCGCGCCCTTGGGGCCGAGGTTGCCGTAGAAGGTGGTGGAGAACTCCGGCTTCTTCGCGTTGTCGGCCAGCAGCTCGTTCAGTTCCGCCAGCTCGGTGTGGGAGAGGTCCCGGCCCTTCCTCGCGAGGGCGGTCGCGCGGCCTGCCTGTTCCGCCGTGAGGCCGGCGTACTTCGGGGCGCTGAAGTTGTGGTCCTCGGCGACGTTGGCGTTGAGCAGACGGGCGAGGGACTGGTCCACGTCGTCGCAGGCGTCGACGGCGGCGTCGATCTTCGCCTGCCAGAGGGGGCGGTTGACGCGGAGGGACTCCTGGTAGTCCGGGTCGTGCCGGGCCGCGTGGCGGTCGGCTTCCGTGGCCAGGGGTAACGGCTCGACCTTCCCCTTCGCGTCCACCCGGAAGCCCGCTGCGGGCGCCTCCTCCTCGGTGATCTTCCTCAGCCGGTCGCGGGAGGACCTGAAGGTGTCGTGTCCCTGGGCCAGCGCCCGGTGGATGCCCTTGGCCGCCTTGGCGGCCTCCTCGAACTCCTTGGCCGTCTTGTCCACGAACGGCCGCGCCACCCCTGCGGTGACCCCGCTCCACTCGGCCTTGTCGGACTTGGCCTTCATGCCGCCCCGGGCGGCCTCGGCCAGCTCCTCCAGCTTGGTGACCATGGCCTTCCAGTCGCGGATCGCGGTGGCGAGCTTGTCGACCGGGGCGTTCATGACGTTCTCGTACGTCAGCACGGGCACCTACTTGAGGTATTCGTCGATCTTGGAGGTCGTGAACTCGGCGTAGAGCCGTTGCTCTTCCTTGGCGTGGGAGGAGAGCGAGTAGTTCAGCCCGTTGGAGATCTGGGCGCAGGCGGCGACGAGGGTTTTGACCTGGCTTTCCCACCGGGTGTTGGCCCTGGCGAGGGCGCCACCGCTGGCGAAGCCCTCCCTCGACAGTGCGCCGGCGGCGTCGGCGGAGGCGGTGGCGGCGTGCCGCCCGTCGGCCTGGAGGCGGGAGTGCAGCGTGTGGGCCTCGGTGCCGACGGCGCCGATGTGGTCCTGGTTGAGCGCGAGGTCGGCCCCGCCGCCGGGGGCCGCCGGGGCGGCCTGGTCGAGGCGCATGGAGATGTTGGCCGCGGCGGTGGCGCGAGCCGCGGACCATTCCTCTTCGAAGGACATCCGGTGCGCTCCACTCCCGTGACGGTGTCGGTCTGATCAGGTCAGCGGCTGTTCTTTCGGCGTACGGCGACTGCGGCTACGGCCCCGCCGATCAGTACGCAGGCCCCCAGGCCCAGGGCGATCCAGGGCAGCGCGCTGCCGTTGCCCTTGCCGTTGTCCTTGTCTACCGCAGCGTCGGCCTGCGGCGCAGGGGACGGCGTGATCTTTCCCCCGGTCGAGGGACCGGCCGAGGCGCTGGCCGCTGCGGCGGCGAGGTCGGGCAAGGGGAACACGTCCGCCGGACCGGGGTCACCGGGGGTGGGGAGGGCGATGCGGGGGCGGACGACGCCGTAGCCGATGTAGTCGTTGCGCTCGACGCCGTCGACGGGCTTGCCGGCGGTGTTGAGGAGGACGCGGAGGATCTGGTTGTTGGTCCAGGTGGGATGAGCGGACCAGAGCAGCGCGGCGGAGGCCGATGTTAGGGCGGTGGCGTCACTGGTGCCGTGGCCTGTGCAGAGGCCCGTACCGCCGCTGCACGCGGAGACGATCTCGCTCCCGGGCGCGGAGATGTCCACCGCGGTGTTGTGCTGCGACTCCTTGGTCGCCGCGCCACTGGCGTCAACGGCCGCGACGCCTACCACTCCCGGAGTCCCGGCGGGAAAGTAGATCTCGTCATGACCTTCGTTGCCGACACCCGCAAAGATCAGCTTTCCCTTTTCGAGCGCGTACTTCACGGCACTGGCCAGCTCCTCAGAATCAGGCCAGCCGATCATTGAGATATTCAAGATCTTGGCATTCGAATCTGCCGCGTAGCGGATGGCGTCCCTCAAAGTCGTGTCCCGGGAGATGCCATTGCCGTGGAGATCGACACGAAGCGGCAGGATCTTTGCGTGCGGAGCGAGGCCGAAGGCGCTGTCCACCCCCCCAGGCCCTGTGCCATTGCCGGCGATGACCGCAGCCATGGTTGTGCCATGGCCCTCGTAGTCAGTGCGCTCATCACCCTCGATCGTGTCCGGAGCGAAGTCCACGCCGGGCAGGACCTGCCCTTCGAGTTCGGGGATGCGAGCGACGCCTGTGTCGATCACTGCGACGGTGACACCCTTCCCCGTGCTGATCTTCCACATATCGTCGGCCTTCATGGCGTCGAGGTGCCATTGCTTGGAGCGCACCGTTTCGGCGTGGGCTGGGGTGATGGCAACCCCAACCAGCAGCAGACCCACTAGGGCCGAAGTGGCTTTCCGCATGCGCATTCGTGCAACGTCCGTTCCGCTCAGTCGATCACCGGCGGCACAACACGACGGTTGCCCTGCCAGGTCTCTTCGTCCTCGGCCAAGTAGTCGGGGCGGCCGCCGCCATGGTCTGTGCGCCGCGTGCTCGGGGCTTGGGAAGCACCGCCATGTCCTACTGCTCCCACGCCCGCTCCACGGACGAGGCCGGAACCGCCCTGCGTGAACGGCTGACCACCAGACGCAGCCTGGCGACCACCGACAACACCGCCAGGCTCCATCGCCATTCGCCGACCAACAGCCGGGCCACCCGCAGTGCCATGCGGGCCGCCGAAACCCCCACCCATCATTCCGGGCCCGGGGCGACCTCCGGCATGGGGACCGTCAGCGCCGATGACGGTGCCTCGTGGGATCCCAGCGTTCGGTACACCGGTAGAAATTGGTCGGCCGCCTACGATTCCGGAGTCGCGCGGGGGTACGACAGGAACACCGCCGATCTTGCCTCCGATGGCAACGGGCGGACGCGTGCCCGGCAATGGGCCGCCACCCAGGCCCGGCGGACCGACATGCGGCGGAAAGGCCACAGGCGGGACCGGCCCGATGGGAGGGTTGCCGCCAGGTCCGCTCGGTCCGGGACCGACAGGGAGACCATTGGCCGACGGCAGCGTCTTGTCCGGATAGGCAGAAACGTGGTCAAGGTCCACGTTCACACCGCGGTCCAGATTGACCGGCGTCACCGTCGTCCCTGGTGTGAGGGCAGTGGTGTTGTCCGGCAGCAGCGGACGGGCTGTCACATGGCTGCCCTCGCTCGGGCGGCCACTGTATGTGGGCGCAGCAGCCTCGAAGGAAGAGCCGCTCGAGCCAGCATCTGTGGCACCGCCGCCAGATCGAGCAAGGTAGCTACCGTGCCGGATCGCTGCCGGCGGAGCAAAATATCCCGGCGGCGGGGGAAACGTCGGGGCCGGGGTTGTGGTCATTTGGGTTGTCGACTGTTCGTACGACTGGGCCAGCTTCGTCAGTTGTTGTACCGCGTGGGCGTGGTCCGTCGTCAGTTTTGTGTGGGCCGTCTGGCCCAGTTGCTGTGCGTCCGGGTCGTTGTGGTACTTGCGGGCCGATTCCAGGTTCTGTGCCGCCGCCGTGTCGTACTTCGGGGTGTTGGCCTTCACCTCCACCATCGTCTGGGCGGCCTCCGTCATCCACTTGCCGCCCGCCTCGCTGTACTGGCTCAGCAGCAGCGTCGCGCTGCCCGCGCGGCTCACCCACTCCTGGAAGGCGCGGGCGGCCTCGCCCTCCCAGCCCTTGACCTGGTGTTTCTTGAGGCTCTCGCCGATGTCCTTGATGGCGGCCGCCGCCTGCGTCAGCTGCGTGCCGCGCGCCTTGACCGTCTCCGGGTCGAGGGACGCGATCATCGCGAGCAGCTGTTCGTGCGAGTAGCCCTCGAAGTTCGTCGTCGCCATCAGATCGTGCCCTTCGCCGCGCCGGTCTTCTCCAACGGGTCGCGGTCCCTGACGTAGTCGTCCTTCGAGCGCTTGATCAGCGCCCGCATCCGGGCCTGCGTCTCCTCGTCCACTCCGCCGTAGCCCTTGCCCGCCGTCAGGATGGCGATGCCCAGCGCCTCGATCTGGACCGCGAGGCCCTCGGAGAGCTTCTGGAGCTCGCTGTGGACCGTCGTGTACGCCTTGAACAGCGCGTCCGCCTCCGCGAAGCCCTGGCCGAGGGTGCCGGCCGGGAGGGTGCCGTGGGCCAGTTTCCCGGCGTCGGCCTCGGAGCCGTCCAGGGTCTTCAGCAGGGCGTCGACCCGGTTCTTGTAGTCGGTCAGCGACTCGTACTCGACCTCGAGCGCCTTCGCCTGGGCCGCCACCGCCGCCGCCAGGCCGCCGGCGACGTTCACCCCCAGCAGCCCCGGACCGTTGTCCACCGCCATGATGCCTCCCCCGACTCCCCGTCCCCGTTCGCCCCACTCTAACGATCGGCGCCGACAGGCCCCAAGACGTTACGAGTTGGGCGCCGCGGCCACCGCCGCCGATGGCCGGATCGGGATCCTGTTGACGGGGCGGCCCGTCGCCGCGCGGACCGCCGAGGCCACCGCCGCCGGGGTCGTCACCACCGGGACCGCGCTCGCCGCCTTCGCCCCGAACGGGGCCACCACGTCGCGTTCCTCGACCAGCCGGACGATGCGCACCGCCGGGGCGTCCAGGGACGTCGGCAGGGCGTAGCCCGTCAGGTCGGGGTGGCGGACCAGGCCCGCGACCGAGCGGAGGTTCTCCGTCAGGGCCGCGCCCACGCCCTGGGTGACGCCCGCTTCGATACGGGCCTCCAGCTGGCGGGGGTTGAGGATGCGGCCGACGTCCTGGGCCACGGCCAGTTCCACGACCCGTACCGAGCCGAGCTCGATGTCCACGTCGACCACCGCGCGGATCGCGCAGAAGGCGAGGCCGACGAAGGCGTCGCCCTGCCCGTCCGCGTCCAGCGGTTCGGTGGGGTGGGGGCGGCACTGGGCGGTCGCCCAGAGCTCCTTGCCCTCTATCGCCTCCGCGACCGTCATGGAGAAGGCTCCGTCGTACGACGTGATCCGGCCGTCCGCGATGTGCAGGAGCTCCGTGGACATGCCGAGTTTGTGCGCCATGGGCTGGAGGAGCTGCGTACGGACCATCTTCGCGGCCCGTTCGACGGCCCCGCCGGAGACCCAGGTGTGGCGGCCGTGGGCCGAGGGGCCCGCCGGCGGCTGGTCGGTGTCGACGGGGGCCGTCGACACCTCGTCGATGCCGAGGACCTCCTGGACGATCTGGCGGGCGAGGGTGGCGAAGCCCTGGCCCGTGTCGACCGCCGCGCAGATGACGGTGGCGGCGCCGCCGATCACCTTCACGGTGGCGGTCGAGACCTCGTCCGCGCCCTCGGCGCCGAGCATGTGGACCATGCCCACGCCGTAGCCGACCCCGCGCCGCACCGCCCCCGGCTCGCCCGCGCCCTCGGGGCCGCCGGGCAGCAGCCACTCGTCCTCCGGGGTGTCCTTCGGGAGCGACGGGAGGGGGAAGTCTCGGACGGCGCGCAGGAGTTCGGCGACCGGTGCCGGGCAGGTGACGGTCTGGCCGGTGGGCAGGAGGTCGCCGGTGGCCAGCACGTTGCGCAGGCGCAGCTCCGCACCGTCGATGCCGAGGGCGGCCGCGAGTTTGTCCATCTGGCCCTCGTAGGCGGCGCAGACCTGCATGGCGCCCTCGCCCCGCACGTGGCCGGAGGGCGGGTTGTTCGTACGGACCGCCCAGCCTTCGACGAAGGCGTGCGGGACGACGTACGGGCCGCACGCGAACGCGACCGCCGCCGCGAGGGACTCGGCGGAGGCGTCGGCGTAGGCGCCGGCGTCCATGAGGATCTGCGCCTCGACCTTGACGAGGCGGCCCTCGGCGTCCGCGTGGTGGCGGTAGCGCAGCAGGGTCGGGTGGCGGTGGGCGTGGCCGAGGAAGGACTCCTCGCGGGTGGCGGCCAGCTTCACCGGGCAGCCCGTACGCAGGGCGAGCAGGCCGAGCGGCAGCTGGAACGCGGCGTCCTCGCGGTCGGCGGTGGCGCCGGGGACGCCGGTGACGACGACCCGGACCCGGTCCGGCTCCAGGCCGAAGCAGGCGGCGGCGAGGTCGCGGTCGGTGTGCGGGTCGGTGGAGGCGGTGTAGATCTCGACGCCGCCGTCGGGGCGGGGCACGGCGAGGCCGGCCTCCGCGCCGATGGGGGCGGGGTCCTGGCGGCCGATCCGGTAGAGGCCCTCGACGACCACCTCGCCCGTCGCCTCGGGGTCGCCGTAGCGCAGCGGGATGTGGCGGATCAGGTTGCCGTCCGGGTGCAGCGGGGGGGCGCCGAAGGACTGCTCGGGGTCGGTGACGGCGTCGAGGAGCTCGTACTCCACGGTGATGGCGGCGGCCGCGAGGCGTGCGGTGTCCGGGTGGTCGGCGGCGACGGCGGCGATGGGCTCGCCGTGGTGGCGTACGACGTCATGGGCGAACACCGGCCGGTCGGCGATGCGGCGGCCGTGCGTGGTGGCGCCGGGCACGTCGGCGTGGGTGATGACGGCGCGCACGCCGGGCATTTCGGCGGCGGCCGAGGTGTCGATGGAGCGGATGCGGGCGTGGGCGTGCGGGGAGCGCAGCACGGCGGCCCACAGCAGGCCTTCGGCCCACAGGTCCGCGGCGTAGGGGAAGGTGCCCTCGGCCTTGGCGCGGGTGTCCGCCGAGGGGACGGAGACGCCGATTCCGCGCACGGGGCGCGGCTGTTCGGGGTCGCCGTCGGTGCCGAGGCCGACCGTCGCCATGGTGGTGGTCGTGGTGGTGCCGGCCGTCGCCGTGGCCGCGTCCTGCCCGCTCACGCCATGCCTCCGTTGTGCTGGTCCGCGCCGTGTCCGTCCGGTCCGCCGGGTCCGGTCAGTCCGCCGTGCCCGTCGGTTCCGCCGTGTTCGCCGTATCCGCCGTGTTCGGCGAGTCCGTTCGGTACGCCGTGCCCGTCGGTTCCGCCGTGTTCGCCGTATCCGCCGTGTTCGGCGAGTCCGGTCCGTCCGCCGTGTCCGTCCGGTCCGGCCGATCCGCCGTGTCCGTTCGGTCCGTTCAGTCCCTCGAACCCGCCCGGGCCCGGGTCCGCGCCGAAGGCCTGGAAGGCGTCCGTCCCGTGGGCCGTCCCGTGGATGCCGCCCTCGCCCGGCTGTGCCTGGTGCGGGATGAGCGCCTCGGCGCCCGCCGCCTGCGCCGCGCTCGCCTCGCGCTCCGCGACGACCTCGCGGACCGCCTCGATGACGCCCTTGTAGCCCGAGCAGCGGCAGAGGTTGCCGCACAGCGCCTGGCGGGTCTCCAGGTCGCTGGGGGCGTGGTTGCCCTCCAGCAGGTCGTGGATGGTCATGGCCATGCCGGGCACGCAGAACCCGCACTGCACCCCGCCCGACCTGCACAACGCCTGCTGCACGTCCGAGAGTTCCCCGCCGCTCGCGAGGCCCTCCACGGTCCGGACCTCGCTGCCGGCCGCCGTCGCCGCCGGGACGAGGCAGGAGGCGACGAGCCGCCCGTCGACCTGCACCGCGCAGGCCCCGCACTCGCCCTGGGAGCAGCCGTCCTTGGCGCCGGCCAGGCCGAGGCGCTCGCGCAGCACGTACAGCAGGGACTCGCCGATCCAGGCGCCGGTGACGGGCCGGTCGGCGCCGTTGACGCGCAGGACGTAGGAAGCCGCCGGATGCTCGTGCTGGGCGACGGCGGGGGTGCCGTCTTCTTCGTACGCCGCCCCCTGGGCCGGGAAACTCCCGGTGTCGCCCTCGCCCGGAGGTGTCACACCGATGTCGGCACCGCCGTCACCCGGCACGGGCGCGGCCTCCGCTTCGGCCGGGGCGGCTGCCGGGGTCTGCTCGAAGCCGCGTCCGGCGCCCTCGGCACCCTCCGCGCCGGCGCCCTCCACCGGACGCGGCCGCTGGCCCTCGTCCGGCATCCCGGCCGGGCCATGGGCGGCGTCGATGTCGGGGGCGGCGGGAGGCACGGCCTCCGGCTCCGGCCCGGCCTGGAGGTAGCTCTCGGGCAGCGGGGTGCCGACCCCGGGCCCGCCCAGCACCCTCGGACCGCGTCCGGCGGCACCCGGGCCCCCGGGAGCGCCGGCGACCCCGCCCGGGAGCACGCCGGAGCTCAGCAGCACCCCGGCGCCGGCGTCCCGCGCCTCACCCGCTTCCGGCGATTCGGGCGCGACCGAAGGAGCGTCCGACGGGGCGGCCCAGGGCGCGGCGGCCCCGCCCGGCAGCGTCGCCGGGGCGGCCTGGCCCCACCCGCCGTCCAGCGCGGGGTCGCCCGCACCGCCGGGCAGCGTCCACTGCCCCGTGGCCATCGCATCCTCGGAGTGGTGCACCGCCTCGGGGAAGTGCCACTCGGCGGTCGAGCCGGAATCCCGGTCGGAGTGCGGCCCGGCGTAGGGGCCGGCCTGCGGGTCGCCGTGCGCCCCGCCCTGCGGCAGCCCGCCGCCCAGCCCGCCCTGCGGCTCCCCGTGCAGCCCGCCGCGCGGCTCGGCCTCCGCGTCCCGCGCCCCCGCCGCCGCCGCCGCGAAGGCGGCCGCCACCGACGCCGGGAGCGGGATCGACGCCGGGATCGGCGTCCGGCCGGCCGCCTGCGCGGCGGCACCGGCCCCGGGCCCGGTGCCGGCCCCCGGGCCCGCCCCCGCACCCGTACCGGCCCCCGAGCCGGCCTCCGGCCACTGCACCGGCATCGTCCACGTCCCGGTGGCGGAGGGGTCCGTACTCGCCGACCCCAGCGGCACGATCATCGGCGGCGGCACGAAGCCGTGCCCGGGCGCCGCCAGCGGCTCCCCGCTGTCGAGCGCGTCCAGCATCTCCTGCGGCAGCTGTACGAAGGCCGTGGCCTCGTTGTCGTACTCGCCGCCCTGCGGCACCGGCTCCCAGCCCCAGCCGTTCCCCGCGCCGGCGCCGTGCCCCGTGTTGCCGTCGTGCCCCGTGTTCCCCGTCGTTCCGCTCATGTTCTCGTTCTCGCTCATGAGGTCAGCGCCCTCCCCAGGGCCCTGCGCGCCAGCACGGCCACCGTCCGCCGCAGATGCAGTACACCGGAGGAGACCGGTTCCCCCTGGTCGGGCACACATGCGGCCGCGACGTACTCGCCGAAGGCCTCCAGCGCCTCGGGAGCCAGGCTGCGGTCCCCGTCCCAGTCGATCAGCGAGGCCACCCACTGCTCGGCCTCCAGCGGCCGCAGCGGCATCGGGGCCACCGCGCCGATCGCGCACCGCACGCCGCGGCGCGCGGGGTCCAGTACGAGCCCCACGGACGCCACCGCGCGCCCCGGCCCGGTACGCCCCGTGGCCTTCAGGAACACCTGCGGCGCGTGCAGCAGCGGCACCCGCACGAAGCCGATCAGCTCGCCCGGCCGCAGCATGTCGCGCCCGGCCAGCAGATGGGAGACGGGGATCTCGCGCTGCGCGACACCGGAGTCGCCGAGGCCGCCGGGGCCGACGATCACCAGCTCCGCCTCCAGCGCGGCCAGCACCGGCAGGGCGTCACCGGTCGGCGCGGCCGAGGCGATGTTGCCGCCGAGGGTGCCGGCGTTGCGGATCTGGGGCGGGCCCGCGGCCCGGGCGGCCGCCGCCAGCGCCGGGATCAGAGCGGCGAAATCCGGCCGACCCATCCGGGCGTGCGTCAGACCGGCGCCGAGCAGCGCGTGCCCGTCCTGGTACTGCCAGCCGCGGATCTCGTTGATCCGGCCGAGGCCGACCAGGGCGGCGGGGCGCAGCAGTCCGGCGTTGACGGCGGCCATCAGGTCGGTGCCGCCCGCCACGGGCACGGCCGCGGGCATGGCGGCGAGTGCCGCGACGGCCTCGTCGAGCGAGGCCGGCAGCGTCACGGACTGCGCCGCCCGGTCCGCCTGCGGCCCCCGAGCCGAATGCAGTGCGTGCGGCTCCTGAGCCGAATGCGGTGTGTGCGGTGCGTGCGTGGTCAACCCGGCTGCCCCTTCCCGATGTCCCGGTCCCGGCGCTCACGCCTGTCCGCCGTACGGTACGTGCTCACCGCCGGGACGTGGCAACTCTGGCACATCTTCGGGACCGCCCGGCGCGAGGGTCGCCCGCGCACCGGGCGCCGGCCCGCGCACCGGTGCCGCCCGGACGCAGCCGGGGTGCGGCGTGCGTGCGGGGCCGGGCGCCACCCGCACACCATGAGCCGAACGTCCGTTTTCGTCCGTATAGGCCTTATTCGGGGGAGAGTTCCGCAGGTTTCCGAAGAGTTCCGCTTCCGGACGGGTGGCGCCGGAGCGCCCCCCGCGCACCCGGGTCACACGATCGGGGGCGTGCCCTCGATCGGGCGTCCCGGCACCCCCGGCCGCCGCTGCCAGGGCAGCGGTCCGGACGGTGGCCGGTAGTCGACCCCGAGGGCGTCCAGGCGGGCGCGGTGGGCGGCCGTCCGCGCCTCGAAGCCCGCCCAGTCACGGGATTCCGGTTCCGGCAGCCGCGACCACACCGTCTCCGCGAAGGCGGCCAGCCTCGGGAACACCTGGTAGTCGACGCGGGCCTGGTTCTCCATCACCTCGGTCCACACGTTGGCCTGGGCGCCCAGGACGCGCGCGGCGGCCTCCGGCGACAGCTTCGGCGGCACCGGCTCGAAGCGGTAGACGTCCTCGAGCGTGCGCACGTACCCGATGGGCATCGGCTCGTCGGGGCCGTCCGCCTGACGGTGGTCCAGGTACACCTGCTGCTCGGGGCACATCACCACGTCGTGCCCGGCCTCGGCGGCGGCGATGCCGCCGGCGTACCCGCGCCAGGAGGACACGGCCGCGCCGTCGGCGAGGCCGCCCTCCAGGATCTCGTCCCAGCCGATGAGCCGGCGGCCGCGCTCCGCCAGCCAGCCGTCGAAGTGCCGGATGAACCAGGCCTGGAGCCCCTCCTCGCCGTCCACGCCCAGTTCGCGGATGCGCGCCTGGGCGGCCGGCGACGCCCGCCACTGCTCCTTGGGGCACTCGTCCCCGCCGACGTGCACGAACGGCGAGACCTCCGGCGGGAAGAGGCCGAGGACCTCCTCGAAGACCCCTTCGTAGAAGCGCAGTACGTCCTCGGTGGGCGCGAGGACGTTCTCGCTGATGCCCCAGTCGTCCCACACGCCGAGCGCGGCGGTGTCCACGACGTCGGTGTTGCCGAGTCCGGGATAGGCGGCGATCGCGGCCTGCGAGTGCCCGGGGAGGTCGATCTCCGGGACGATCCGTACGTGCCGCTCCGCCGCGTAGGCGACGATCTCGCGGATGTCGTCCTGGGTGTAGTAGCCGCCGTGCGGGGTCTCGTTCCACCGCGGGGAGGCCCGGTGGCCCCACCGGCTGCGCGGCCGCCAGGCGCCGGTCCCGGTGAGCCCGGGGTGGCGCTCGATCTCGACGCGCCAGCCCTGGTCGTCCGTCAGGTGCAGGTGCAGCACGTTCAGCTTGTGGGCGGTGAGCAGGTCGATGTAGCGCAGCACCCCGTCCTTGGGCATGAAGTGCCGGGCGACGTCGAGCATCATGCCGCGCCATCCGAAGCGGGGGGCGTCGGTGATGTCCGCGTACGGCAGGCTCCATGGGCGGCCGGGGCGCAGCGGTGCCCTGCGGTACGCCTCGGGGCCGAGCAGCTGACGCAGCGTCTGGGCGCCCCAGAACAGCCCGGCCGCGTCGCCGCCGGCCAGGTCCACGCCGTCGGCGCCGACGCGGAGGCGGTACGCCTCCGGCCCGAGCCCGTCCGCTCCGCCGGGCGCGACGCGCAGCCGTACGTCGCCGCGTACGCCGCCCCGCGCACCACCGGGTACGTCGTCCCGTGCTCCCGCGCCGGGCGGCGGCAGCTCCCACCCCGTGGCGGCGCCCACCTCCCGGCGCAGCCAGCGCGCGACGCCCCCGGCGCCGGGCCCGGCGTCGAGCACGGGCTCGGGGCCGAAGGTGTAGCGGCGTCCCTCCGGGTCGGGAACGGCGTTCCGGGGTTGCGGGATCAGGTCCATGCGTCAGCCCTCCGCGGCAGCCAGCCTGGGGCACCCCTCGCAACGCCCGTTCCGCGGGGTGCCGGGTCGTCGCGCCGACCCTAACCCGCCCGCCGGGGACGGCGAAGGCCCCCGGGCGCACGCGTGCGCCCGGGGGCCTTCGTCCGGCGGAGCCGGGACCTGCTAGCTGTCCTTGCCGCCCTTGTCCTTGTCGCCGCCGGCGCCCATGGACTCGTAGATCTCCTTGCACATGGGGCAGACGGGGTACTTCTTCGGGTCGCGGCCCGGGACCCACACCTTGCCGCAGAGCGCGACGACGGGGGTGCCGTCGAGCGCGCTCGCCATGATCTTGTCCTTCTGGACGTAGTGGGCGAAGCGCTCGTGGTCGCCGTCGCCGTGGGACACCTGCGGCGTCGGCTCTACGAGGGTCCCCGTACCAGTCCCGCGCTCGGGCTCAAGAGTGCTCATAAAAACCAGGGTACTGAACGGCGCCGGGGTCAGTTCAGCGACGGGTCGTCCAGATAGGTGGCGACCATGGCGAGGTCGCTGCGCTGGCGGCGCAGCACCGCCCGCCACAGCCGCTCGGGGTCGGGGTGGAAGACGTCGCCCGGCTCGGAGTCGACGACGTACCAGGCGCCGCCGCCGAGCTCGTCCTCCAGCTGGCCGGGGCCCCATCCGGAGTAGCCGGCGAAGATGCGCAGGGAGCCCAGGGCCGCGGCGAGCAGTTCGGGCGGGGCCTCCAGGTCGACGAGGCCGATGGCGCCGTGCACCCGGCGCCAGCCGAGCGGCCCCTCCTCGCCGGGGATCACCGCCACTCCCAGGGCCGAGTCCAGCGCGACGGGCCCGCCCTGGAACACCACCCCGGGGTCGCCGGCCAGCGGGGCCCACGGCAGCAGGATGTCGCGGACGTCCACGGGCGTGGGCCGGTTGAGGACCACGCCGAGGGAGCCCTGCTCGTCGTGGTCGAGCAGCAGCACCACCGCGCGGTCGAAGTTCGGGTCCGCGAGGGCGGGGGTGGCCACGAGCAGCCGCCCTGTGAGGGAGGACACCTCGGTCATGGGCACATGATCTCGCACATTCGCCCTTCGGGGGGAGCGGGCGGTCGAAACGGATCACGCGCAGCTCAGGGCGCACTGCGGCAGAGAGGAGCGCGCGGCGTCCCACATGCCGGAACGCCACACTCCGCTACCTGGCGGACACCCTGGGTGTTGTGCCGCATTCATGACAGTTTTACGGCCCCGTCACCCATACAAACAAGGGGGTGGTGGCCCTTACTCTTACGACTGGTCCCCTGCCCATCCACTCCGGAACGCGAGATCCATGACCGGCAACGATGTCCTGCTTGTCCACGGCGGAAGCCCGCTCGAGGGCGAGATCCGTGTCCGCGGTGCGAAGAACCTCGTGCCGAAGGCCATGGTGGCCGCCCTGCTCGGCAGCGAGCCGAGCCGGCTGCGCAATGTTCCCGACATCCGTGACGTGCGGGTCGTTCGCGGTCTGCTCCAGCTGCACGGCGTGACCGTGCGCCCCGGCGAGGAGCCGGGCGAGCTGCTCCTCGACCCGACCTACGTCGAGAGTGCGAACGTCGCCGACATCGACGCGCACGCGGGCTCCTCCCGGATCCCGATCCTCTTCTGCGGCCCGCTGCTGCACCGCCTCGGCCACGCCTTCATCCCGGGCCTGGGCGGCTGCGACATCGGCGGCCGGCCGATCGACTTCCACTTCGACGTGCTCCGCCAGTTCGGCGCGACCATCGAGAAGCGCGAGGGCGGCCAGTACCTGGAGGCCCCCCAGCGCCTGCGCGGGTGCAAGATCCGCCTGCCCTACCCCTCGGTCGGTTCGACCGAGCAGGTCCTGCTGACGGCCGTACTGGCCGAGGGCGTGACCGAGCTGAGCAACGCCGCCGTCGAACCGGAGATCGAGGACCTCATCTGCGTACTGCAGAAGATGGGCGCGATCATCTCCATGGACACCGACCGGACCATCCGGATCACCGGTGTCGACCGTCTGAGCGGCTACAACCACCAGGCGCTCCCGGACCGCCTCGAGGCCGCCTCGTGGGCTTCCGCGGCCCTGGCGACCGGCGGCAACATCTACGTCCGCGGGGCGCAGCAGCGCTCGATGATGACCTTCCTGAACACGTACCGGAAGGTCGGCGGCGCCTTCGAGATCGACGACGAGGGCATCCGCTTCTGGCACCCGGGCGGCCCGCTGAAGGCGATTGCGCTGGAGACGGACGTGCACCCCGGCTTCCAGACCGACTGGCAGCAGCCGCTGGTCGTCGCCCTGACGCAGGCCACGGGCCTGTCGATCGTGCACGAGACGGTGTACGAGTCCCGGCTGGGCTTCACCTCGGCGCTCAACCAGATGGGTGCGCACATCCAGCTGTACCGGGAGTGCCTGGGCGGCAGCGCCTGCCGCTTCGGCCAGCGCAACTTCCTGCACTCGGCCGTCGTCTCCGGCCCGACCAAGCTGCAGGGCGCCGACCTGGTCATCCCCGACCTGCGCGGCGGCTTCTCGTACCTGATCGCGGCGCTGGCGGCCGAGGGCACCTCGCGCGTGCACGGCATCGACCTGATCAACCGCGGCTACGAGAACTTCATGGAGAAGCTCGTGGAGCTCGGCGCCAAGGTCGAGCTGCCGAACGGCGACCTGGTCTGACGATCACCGTCCAGGGCCCCTGAGGGGCCCTGGAAAGGCCCGAGGGCGGCCACCCCGTACGGGGTGGCCGCCCTCGGCCGTTCTACGTACCACTGCCGTCCCGAGGGCCTGTGCGGCCCTCGGCACAAGGGCGGTACTACTTGCCCTTGGCGGCTTCCTTGAGCTTGGAGCCCGCGGAGACCTTCACGCTGTAGCCGGCCGGGATCTGGATGGGGTCGCCGGTCTGCGGGTTGCGCGCGGTGCGAGCGGCACGGTGGGTGCGCTCGAAGGTCAGGAAGCCGGGGATGGTGACCTTCTCGTCGCCCTTGGCGACGATCTCGCCGACGGTCTCGGCGAGCGCGGCCAGAACGGCGTCGGCGTCCTTGCGGGTCACCTCGGCGCGCTCGGACAGAGCGGCCACCAGCTCACTGCGGTTCATGTTGTACTCCCGTGTTCAACTTGCCTTAGAGGCGTGAGATCGAAGCCGATGCTGCCAGGGCCCTAGGACAGTCCCCGGACCCGGGTCTGAACGTCAGACCCTCTCGCCCGGTTACGCATCCTGCCCCCACCAGCGGCGGGAAAGCCAATCCGGCACCCGCCAGGGTCACACGAAAAGCGCCACAGTCACGCCTCGGTGACGCTCCGTCCGCAACCAGGGGCGCCGGCGGATGCGGACCGCGGGCCACGCGGGCATCCCCGCAACCCTAGAGGCGCCCCGGCGGGCCCGCATCCCGCGACGCGCCGGGATCAGGCCGTGGGCCCCGTCACAGCGGCGGCCTGGGCGGCCTTGCGGACGGCGCCCGCGACGGCTCCGGCGACCTTGTCGTTGAAGACGGACGGGATGATGTAGTTGGCGTTCAGCTCGTCCTGGCCGACGACGTCGGCGAGGGCGGTCGCGGCGGCCAGCATCATCTCGGTGTTCACGGTCCGCGACTGGGCGTCCAGCAGGCCGCGGAAGACGCCCGGGAAGACCAGCACGTTGTTGATCTGGTTCGGGAAGTCCGAGCGGCCGGTGGCCACGACGGCGGCGGTCTGGCGTGCGACGGCCGGGTCCACCTCCGGGTCCGGGTTCGCGAGCGCGAACACGATGGCGCCCTCCGCCATCGCCGCCACGTCCTCGCCGGAGAGCACGTTCGGGGCGGAGACGCCGATGAAGACGTCGGCGCCGACCACGGCCTCCTTGAGGGTGCCGGTGTAGCCCTCGGGGTTGGTGTTGTCGGCGATCCAGCGCAGCGGGGAGTCGGGGGCGGCGTCCACCAGGTCGGGGCGGCCGGCGTGCACGACGCCGTGGATGTCGGCGCTGACGGCGTTCTTGACGCCCGCCGCGAGGAGCAGCTTGAGGATGGCCGTACCGGCCGCTCCGGCGCCCGACATGACGACCTTGACGTCGCCAACTGCCTTGCCCACCACGCGAAGTGCGTTGGTCAGGGCGGCGAGGACGACGATGGCGGTGCCGTGCTGGTCGTCGTGGAAGACGGGGATGTCGAGGGCCTCGCGCAGCCGGGCCTCGATCTCGAAGCAGCGCGGCGCGGAGATGTCCTCGAGGTTGATGCCGGCGAAGCCCGGGGCGATGGCCTTGACGATGGCGACGATCTCGTCGGCGTCCTGGGTGTCGAGGCAGATCGGCCAGGCGTCGATGCCGGCGAAGCGCTTGAAGAGGGCCGCCTTGCCCTCCATGACGGGCAGCGCGGCCATCGGGCCGATGTTGCCGAGGCCCAGGACGGCGGAGCCGTCGGTCACGACTGCGACGGAGTTGCGCTTGATGGTGAGGCGGCGGGCGTCCTCGGGGTTCTCGGCGATGGCCATGCACACGCGGGCGACACCCGGGGTGTAGATCATCGAGAGGTCGTCACGGTTGCGGATGGGGTGCTTGGACGACATCTCGATCTTGCCGCCGAGGTGCATCAGGAAGGTCCTGTCGGAGACCTTGCCGAGGCTGACGCCCTCGATGCCGCGGAGCTTCTCGACGATCTCGTCGGCGTGCGCGGTGGAGGTGGCGGCGATCGTGACGTCGATCCGGAGCTTCTCGTGCCCCGAGGCGGTGACGTCGAGGCCGGTGACCGATCCTCCGGAAGACTCCACGGCGGTGGTGAGCTGGGAGACCGCGGTTCCGCTCGCGGGCACTTCCAGGCGGACCGTCATCGAATACGAGACGCTGGGCGCCGTTGCCATGGCCGTGTTTCCTCTTCTGTCCCTGGTTCTTCTGTACACAGGGTCCGGCGCGGCACCGCCCGACGGGGCGGGTGCGGCAGGACCTGTTGTCCGATCGTCCCACCTACCAGCCGGTACAAGGTAACCAGCTACAAATTTCGGAAAGACTCTTCCACCATACGAGAGATTATGGGCGCCCGGAATGGTGGGTTGATACAAAACAGGTCCGGGCCCTCCACGCGTGGAGGGCCCGGACCTGGTGTGACGACCGAAAGGAAGCTAAGACACCGACCCGCCATGCTCGCCTCGCGGCAAGTGGTCGCTCTAGGCGACGAAGGTTGGGCCCGGGGGCTTGGATCGAGCCGGTGTCGTAACCAGGCTAACAAAGGATCGCCGGAAGCGATCCCCCTCGCGCGAGTTCGGCGCCCCGGACCAGGCCGGATCACGCTCCTGGCCGCGGGCCGTACGGGGCGCCTCAGGGGCGGAGCAGCTCCGGCACCCCGTCCGCGCCCGGCTTGTCGCCCGCCGCCGAGACCACCGTCAGCTGCTGCGTCGCGCGCGTCAGCGCCACGTACAGCACCCTCAGGCCCGCCGGGGACTCCTCCGCGATCTCCGCCGGGGAGACGACCACGGTGGCGTCGTACTCCAGCCCCTTGGCCTCCAGGCTGCCCAGCGCCACCGCCCGGTCGCCCAGCTCCGCCAGCCACTGCGCGGCCTGCGCGCGCCGGTCCATCGCCACGACCACGCCGACGGTCCCGTCGACCTGCGCGAGCAGCCGCCGGGTCTCCTCCCGCACCGTCTCGCCCAGGTCCTGGCCGGCCGCCGTGAACCGGGGCTCCAGGCCCGTGGAGCGCACCGCCGTCGGCGGCTCCATGCCCGGCATCGCCAGCTCCAGCACCCGGGAGGCCACCTCGGCGACCTCGGCCGGGTTGCGGTAGTTCACGGTCAGCGTGAACCGCCTGCGCGGCCGCCTCCCCAGCGCCTCGTCACGGGCGGCGGCCGCCTCCTCCGGGTCCGTCCACGAGGACTGCGCGGGGTCGCCGACCACCGTCCAGGTGCCCGTCCGGCCCCGCCGGCCCACCATCCGCCACTGCATCGGCGTCAGGTCCTGGGCCTCGTCCACGATCACGTGCGCGTACTCGGTCCGCTCGGCCGCGAGCCGCTCTGCCCGCTCCCAGGTGGTCTCCTCGCGGGTGGGCATCAGCTCCTCCAGCCCGCTGAGCTGGTCCAACGGGTCCATCTCCCGCTTGCGCCGGGGACGCGCGGGCGCGCCCAGCAGCTGCTGGAGCTCGTCCAGCAGGGCGACGTCGTGCACCGACAGCGGCCCCTTGCCGTCCGGCCCGACCCGGCGCAGCGACCGCGCCAGCTGGCGCGCCTCGCGCGGGTTCAGGTCCCGGCGCGACCAGCGGCCCAGGCGCCGCTCGTCGGCCATGGCGGCCAGCACCCGGCGCGGGGTCAGCTCCGGCCACCAGGCGTCCAGGAAGCCGAGGAAGTCGTCCTCGGTGGAGATGTCCTCGTCGAAGGCGCCGCGCAGCTCGGCGGCCAGCTCCGGATCGCTGTGCCGGCCCGCCGCGCCCGTCTTCGCGTACAGGGCGTCGAGGAGCAGCTTGCGGGCGCGCGGGCGCAGCAGGTTCACGGGGGCGGTGCCGCCGAGCACGTTCTGCCGGATCCGGTTCAGCTCGGGGGCCTCCAGCTCGACGCGCCGGCCGAAGGCCACCACGCGCAGCCGCTCCGGCGCGTCGCCCAGCTCCAGGGCGCCCCGGACGGCCTTGCGGAGCACCTTCAGCATCCGGGAGGAACCCTTGATCCGGGCCACGGCCGGCTCGTCGTACGTCGTCGCCTCGGCCCCGTCGACGAGCGAGCCGAGCGCCCGGATGGCGACCTGGCCCTCCTCGCCGAGCGAGGGCAGCACGCCCTCGGTGTAGGCGACGAGGAGCGGGGTCGGCGAGACGATCAGGATGCCGCCGGAGTAGCGGCGGCGGTCCTGGTAGAGGAGGTACGCGGCACGGTGGAGCGCGACGGCCGTCTTCCCGGTGCCCGGCCCGCCGGCCACCTCCGCGACGGAGGCGGCGGGGGCGCGGATGACCAGGTCCTGTTCGGCCTGGATGGAGGAGACGATGTCCCGCATGGAGTGCGTACGGGCCCTGCCGAGGGAGGCCATGAGCGCGCCGTCGCCGATGGCGGGCAGCTCCCGGCCGTCGAGGAAGGCGGTGACCTCGGGGCGCATGAGGTCGTCCTCGACGCCGAGCACCTTGCGGCCCTTGGAGCGGATCACGCGGCGGCGGATGACGCGGCCGGGATCCTTGGGGGTCGAGCGGTAGAACGGCGCGGCCGCGGGGGCGCGCCAGTCGATGACGAGGGGCGAGTAGTCGGAGTCGAGTACGCCGATGCGCCCGATGTGCAGGGTCTCGGCGATGTCGGCGGTGAGGTCGTCGCGGATCGCGTCGTCGGCGGGCGCGACGGAGGTGTACGCGCCGTCCGGGCCGCGCTCCCCGTCCTTGCCGAGGACGAGGTCGATGCGGCCGAAGAGGAAGTCCTCGAACTCGTTGTTGAGCCGGTTGAGGTGGATCCCGGCACGGAACACCTGCGCGTCGCGCTCGGCGAGCGCGCCGGGCGTGCCGACCTGGCCGCGCTGGGCGGCGTCGTTCATGAGGAACTCGGCCTCGTGGATCTTCTCCTCAAGGCGTCGGTACACCTGATCGAGATGCGTCTGCTCGACCGCGATCTCCCGATCGCGGACGGAATCCGCCGTGCTGTCGACAGCGGCATTCTGCGCGGCCACCAAGGCCCCCTTCTGACGTGCATGGGCGACCGTCAACCGTACGCGAATCCGCCCCCTGTCCGCACGCCGGTCCGTGGAGGCGGGCGGGGGCGGGGTGGGACGGGGGTGGGACGGGGGTGGGGGCGGTGTGCCCTTGGGCCGTATCAGGGCTGGTTTGGGGGTTTCCCGTCAGTCCCATCGTCGTTCCGTGTCGGGCCGGCCTGTCAAGGGCGCTCCTTCGTCGCGTCACTGCGTGATCGCCTTCGGCGACCCTTGACAGCCCGTCCCGCCCCGGAAAGCCGAAAGACTGCCGGGAAGCCCCCAAAAGAACGGTTACCAGGGAGGACAGGCAGGAGCGGGTCCCTCAGGACGAGGCGAGGGGTCAGGGGCCAGGGGCCATGGCCTGCCGGGCATCCGGCGGCCCTGATCCCGAGCCCCGGGCCGGGGGGCCCGGCTACCCGCACGAAAGGGTGACCAGAGCCCCCTGCGGAGCACCCGAGCGCGTCAGATCGCTACGTGCTCCCGATTGCTTGGCGTCCGGCGGCCGTCTGGGGCTGATACCCGCACCAGACGTTGATCAGGACCCCATCCGGCAGCGTTGGGCGCACCAGTTCGCTACGTGCTGCCCATGGCTTGGCGTCCGGCGGCCGTCTGGGGCTGATATGCACACTCGGAGTCTCGTCTCACACGCTGCGGGCCAGGACCTGGCCCGGCCAGGCGTCGGACAGGAAGCTGTCGGTGGGCGTGAAGCCGTTGCGCTCGTAGAAGGCGACCAGTTCGCCCCCGCCGCCCGCCCAGCAGTCGACGCGCAGGAGGTGCAGGCCGGCCCGGCGGGTCTCCTCGGCGGCGTGCGCCAGCAGGGCTGCTCCGATGCCCCGGCCGACGCTCTGCCGGTCGGAGACGAGCAGGCGGACGTACCGCTCGGGTTCGCCGGCCGGGGGGATCGGCATCTGCGGGCTGGGTCCGGAGTCCAGCACCATGGCCCCGACGGGCTTTCCGTCCGACTCGGCGATGTAGGGCGTGTTCTCGGTCAGGTACCGCTCGACCCGCTCGACTCCGCCCGGCTTCTGCGAGTACGGCGTGGTGCCCCACTGCTCGGTGTTGCCCCGGGCGTTCATCCAGGCCACCGCACCGTCGAGCATGTCGAGCACGGCCGGCGCATCCGCCAGGCCGCCGGGTCGGATCCGTATGCCGTGTGTCGTGTCGTTCACGGCCGAATCCTAGGCATCACACATCGTCCGCTACCGGTTGGTGAGGTCAGGCCCAGAAGGCGTCGGTGACGGTGATCTGAGGATCGGCGTGGCGGCGAATGAAGGTGAAGACGAGCCATCCACGTCCACCCGCGAGGTCGGCGATATGTGGTCCGCCCGGACTGGTGGAGGCCAGGGGCCGAACGGTGATCCAGTGCGGCAGGCCGCTGTCGGTGTCGATGCCACGGTAATAGGGGTCCGGGGCGGTGATCAGTTCCGCTCGGGCAGCCATGACGAGCTGCTTCCCGTCGGCGGGCATGCCGTCGAACTCCTCACGCGCTTCAGACGTCCAGTCCATCTGCCAGGGCGGGGCCGGGGGCTCGTCCGTCACTGGCCGGGCTCCACGGCGGCCGCGGCCCGCCGCAGACGGCTGTACTCGGCCAGGAATCGGGCCGACTCCTCAGAATCTTCGGATTTCGCGGCCCGGGCCTCGAGGTCGTGCAGTTGGGCCTCCAGGGCCGCATCCCTGGCGATGGCGTACTGGGTCCACCACAGCCGCATGAACGCTGGCACCGGAGTGAGGTTGAAGGCGTCCCCGATCACGCGCCGCCAGTGGGACTCGAAGTCCGGCAGGAGGTGCGGGGCATGTTCCTGAATGGCAAGGCGCAGGGCTTGGGGGGTGCGTTCGGGCATCGGCGGGACTCGCCGGGGCTTGCCGTCACCCGGACCGTCAAAGTGCACGGGCTGTGCCGTCATGAGGCAGGGGCTCCTGATCTGGTTGGCCGGCTCAGGCCGCGTCCTGGGTGGCGGCGGCCGATGCGGCTTCCGCGACGGGGCACCAGGTAGGCGAGGGTCTTACCCAACTATCATAGTTGCGATCGTTGTGTCCTGGGGCTCCCGGATGGGGTACAGGTCTCAGGCCCCGGCTGCCGCTCGTCGCCGGAACAAGAGGAGCGCGTAGCGATCTGTCGCGCCCACGTGCTTCCCACGCTCCTGGTCGTCACCCAGTGCGCGCTGGGCTGGCCCCCGGCACTGGGCACGGGACATGGCCTCGGATCCGGGAAGGGGCCATGCGCCCGGTCCCTCGTCTCATCCCTGAGGGAGCCGCTCCCCTCTCCCTGCCCCGTGACCGTTCTTTTGGGGGGTTCCCGGCAGTCTTTCGGCTTTCCGGGGCGGGGCGGTCGGTCAAGGGTTGAGCGCAGCGAAATCGCGAAGCGACGCGACCGAAGGGAGCGCCCTTGAGGGACCGGCCCGAACCGGAATGACGATGGGACTGACGGGAAACCCCCGAACCCTCCTGAGACCGCCCCGCCGGAACCCCGCTCCCCCGCCCCCTACCCCTCCGCCGCCCCCACCACCCGTACCCGCCTGCGGTGGCGGGCCACGCGTTCGCGGTTGCCGCACTGTTCGCTCGAGCACCACCGGCGGCGGTGGCCGCGGGAGGTGTCCAGGTAGAGGCGGGCGCAGCCGTCGCCCTCGCAGGGGCGCAGCAGGGCCAGGTCCCCGGGGTCGGTGAGGAGTTCCACCGCGTCCCGGGCCACCGTGGCCAGCATCCCCGCGCACTCCACCCCGCCGCACAGTTCCCGTACGAGGTGGCCTTCCCGGTCCGGTACGGCGCACACGCCCGGGGGCGGTCCGGCGGCGGCGGCGTTGACCCGGGCCAGGGCGCCCTCCTCCGGTCCGGTGCCGGCCAGTTCGCCCCGTACGAGGGTGCCCACGTCGCGGCGCAGCGCGCGGAAGGCCTCCACCCAGTCGGGCCCGAGCCGCGCGAGCGGGGTCCGGTCGGGGATCAGGCCGGCGCCGACCAGCCACAGCCGCAGCTCGTCGCCGTCGCGGATGCCCTCCCGGGATCCGGAACCGGCCCCGCCGCACGCATGCGTGGCCAGCAGGTCCAGACAGACCCGCCCGGAGTCGAACCACATGCCCGTCACCGCCTCGGTCACCTCGGTCGCCGTGGGTCGCCTCCCCAGAGTGCCGTCGGCGGCTTCGAAGCGGAAGCCCCTGTGCGGGGGGCTGTACGCGGGCGTTACGCAGGTGGCGGGTCGTCGTGCAGCAGCCGCTGGAAGAGGCGGTGGTCGCGCCAGGCGCCGTTGACGTGGAGGAAGCCGGGGGCGAGTCCGTACTCGGTGAAGCCCGCCTTGGCCAGGACCCGCATGGAGGCGGTGTTGTCGACCAGCGTCTGGGCTTCGATCCGGTGCAGCCCGAGCTCGTCGCGCGCCGTGCGGCAGAGCTCCTCCAGCGCGGCGGTGGCCAGCCCCTTGCCGTGCCAGGCGGGGTCGACCCAGTAGCCGACGCCGCCGCTGCACAGGGGTCCCCGCGCGATGCCGCCGAGGTTCATCGCGCCGACGACGGCACCGCTCGCCGTCTCCACGAGCACGTACGGGACCAGCCGGCCCCCGTCGCGCTCGTCGAGCATGCCCTCGATGCGGGCCCGCTGCCCGGCCTCGGTGTAGTACGCCTCGGGCCGCAGGGGCTCGTACGGGGCCATGGAGGCCCGGCTGCGCAGCAGTACGTCGGCCAGCCCGGCGGCGTCCCCGACCGCCAGGCCCCTCATCTCCACCCCGTTGACGATCATCCGCGCACGCTAGCGGACGCCGCCCCCCGCACTCCAGCCCTCGCCCGCCCCCGCGTCCACCGACAGCCGGTACCCGCGCTTGACCACCGTCTGGATCAGCCGCGGCACGCCCAGGGCCGCCCGCAGCCGGGCCATCGCCGTTTCCACGGCGTGCTCGTCGCTCCCCGCCCCCGGCAGCGCCCGCAGCAGGTCCGCCCGGGACACCACCCAGCCGGGCCGCCGGGCGAGCGCCTCCAGCAGCGCCATCCCGGCGGGCGGCACCGGGCGCAGCCGGTCGTCCACGAGCACCGCGTGCCCCCGGACCTCCAGCCGGTGCCCGGCGACGGGCAGGACCCGCGCCCGGCCCGGGAGTTCCCGGCACAGCAGCTGCACCAGCGGCCCGAGCCGGAACCGCTCCGGCTGTACGGTCTCCACCCCCTCGGCCTGGAGCGGCAGCGCGGTGACGGGCCCGACGCACGCGGCGAGCACGGGCCCTCGCAGCGCCTCCAGCACGGCCTCGCGCAGCCCCCGTTCCGCGGCCCGGGACAGCAGGGAGGCGGCGGCGGGCGCCGAGGTGAAGCTGACGGCGTCCACCGTCCCCACGGCCACCGCGTCGAGCAGCCGGTCCAGCGGTGCGGGGTCCTCGGGCGGCATCCACCGGTACACCGGCACCGGTACCACGTCGGCCCCGCCGTCGCGCAGCGCCTCCACGAACCCGGGCAGCGGCTCCCCGTGCAGCTGGAGCGCGATCCGCCGGCCGCGCACTCCGCCGGACAGCAGCCGGTCCAGCACCTCGGCGAGCGATTCGGACTGCGGGGACCAGGCCTCCACCAGTCCGGCGGCCCGGACGGCGCCCTTGACCTTGGGTCCGCGCGCCAGCAGCTCGGTGGCGCGCAGCCGTTCCAGCAGCGCCTCCCCGACGCCCCAGCCGTCGGCGGCCTCGATCCAGCCGCGGAAGCCGATGGCGGTGGTGGCGACGACCGCGTCCGGCGGGTCGGCGACGAGTTCCTTGGTGGCGGCCATCAGCTCCGTGTCGTCGGCGAGCGGCACGATCCGCAGGGCGGGGGCGTGGATGACGGCCGCTCCGCGCCGGCGCAGCAGGGCGATCAGTTCGTCCGCCCGCCGGGCGGCGGTGACTCCGACGGTGAATCCGGCCAGGGGTCCGTGCGTAGCGTCGTCCATCGTGGTGTCCTGCCTTGCCCTGAGGGTGTACTGCGCCGGGGATGCACCGGGCCTGCCACGGGCCCGGCGGTGCTCCGAGCCTGCCAAGGCGTCGTGTCAGGCTCGGTTCCACCGTATTTCGCGCCAGTTAACCGGCCCCGCACCGGCCGGTTGACCGGCCGGCACCGCCCGGTTGACCGGCCGGCCGGTGCGCCTGGCGCCGGCCGGTCGGCCGTTTCTGCGGGCACGGCTCACACCGAGGTGAGCTGCGCCCTCTCCTCGTCCCCGGCGGTGGCGGGAGCCTGCGCGGCGGCGGGCCGGCGAAGGTATACCGCCCAGGTCACCGCGCAGCACACGGCGTAGAAGCCGAGAAAGGTGACGAAGGCGGCCGTGCCTGCGCCGGAGGTGGTGAAGGCCTCGCGGAACACCAGGTTGATGGCGAGCCCGCCGAGCGCGCCGACGGCTCCGATCAGGCCCATGGAGGCGCCGGACAGCCGCCGTCCGTGCGCGGCGGCCTCCTCGCCGCCGAGGCCCCGGGCGAGGGCCTTGGCCTGGAAGATGCCGGGGATCATCTTGTAGGTGGAGCCGTTGCCGAGGCCGCTGAGCGCGAACAGCGCCACGAAGCCGACGAGGAACACCGGCAGGGACTCCCGTACGGAGGCCAGGACGACCACTCCGGTCGCGGCGGCCATCGCCACGAAGGTGGCGAGCGTGATGCGGGCCCCGCCGAACCGGTCGGCGAGGGCGCCGCCCACGGGCCTGACGAGCGATCCGAGGAGCGGGCCCATGAACGTGAGGGACGCCGCCTGGAGCGGGGTGCGGCCGAACTGGGTCTGGAGCACCAGTCCGAAGGCGAAGCTGTAGCCGATGAAGGAGCCGAAGGTGCCGACGTAGAGGAAGGCCATGATCCAGGTGTGGGCGTCGCGGGCGGCCTCGCGGACGGCGCCGCCGTCGCCCCGGACGGGAGCCAGGTTGTCCATGCGTACGAGGGCCAGCGCGGCGGCGACGACGATCAGCGGGAGGTAGGTCCCGAGCAGCAGCCGGGGGTGTCCGGCGCCGGCGGTGGAGATGACCAGCAGGGCGACGAGCTGGACCACCGGGACGCCGATGTTGCCGCCGCCCGCGTTGATCCCGAGCGCCCAGCCCTTCTTGCGCAGCGGGAAGAAGGCGTTGATGTTCGTCATGGAGGAGGCGAAGTTGCCGCCGCCGACGCCGGTGAGGGCGGCCACGGCCACGAAGGTGGCGTAGGAGGTGCCGGGCTCCATGACGACGAGCGCGGCGACGGTCGGCGCGAGCAGCAGCAGGGCGCTGACGACGGTCCAGTTGCGGCCGCCGAAGCGGGCGACGGCGAAGGTGTAGGGGATGCGGACGAGGGCTCCGACGAAGGTGGCGGTGCCGATGAGGAAGAACTTGCCGGCCGGGTCGATCCCGTACTCGGGGCCCATGAAGAGCACCATCACGGACCACAGCGACCAGATCGAGAAGCCGATGTGCTCGCAGAGGACGGAGTAGAGGAGGTTGCGGCGGGCGGTCCGCTCCCCCGTCTCCCGCCAGAACGTCTCGTCCTCGGGCTCCCACCGCTCGATCCAGCGGCCTCCCCTGCGCGGTGCGTTCGTACCGGTCATCACACGCCTCCACAGCTGTCGCGTCCGTGGAACGGAGGCTAGGAACGGCGCGTTTCGGCCCCGGTCCCCGCCGGATGACCGGCGCGAAACCTTGCACTCACCCGCCGCCCGCACCCGGTGTGAGCGCTGCCGGGAGCCAGCTGCCCGCGGGCACGTCCAGCCAGCCGCCGGCGTTCTGCAGTTCGCCGGCCGCCCGGTCGAGGGCGTCCAGGCCGGGGTGGCTCAGGTCCTTGCGCCACACCATCGACAGCGGGGACAGCGGTACGGGGTCCACGAGCGGCCGCTTGACGCAGCCGGGCATCTCCAGGAAGCCGACGGTCGCGAGGACCGGGTTGCGGGTCTTGGCCATGACCCGGTGGAACTCCTCCTTGCCCACCGCCACCGGGGCGGGCGGCGCGAGCGCGATGCCCCGCCCGGCGAACAGCTCGCGGGCCAGCCCGGTCCACTCCAGGGTCCGCGGGTTCCCGGCGCCGGCGTACACGTGCTCCCCGGCCAGCGCGGCCAGCGGTACGGTCTCCCGCGCGGCCAGCGCATGGTCCTCGGGCAGCAGCACGGCGAGGGGCTCGTAGCGCACCGGGCGGTGGGCGAGCCGGGCGCGCAGCGCGGGGGCGAGGCCGGCCGCGTACCCGAAGGAGACGTCGAGGCGCCCGGCGGCGATCTCGGCGGCGGCATGGGTGAGCCCGCTCTCGAAGCGGGCCATCAGCTCGCAGCCGGGGGCGAGTTCGCGGGCCCGTTCCAGCACCTGCCGGCCCGTGCTGGGGCCGTCGGTGTTCGTGTCGACGAGCAGCGCGCGGGGCGGTCCGGCGAAGGCGGCGGCGAGTTCCTCGTGGGCGCGCAGGACGTCGCGGGCGTGGGGCAGCAGCCGCTCCCCGTCGGCGGTCAGCTCGACGGCGCGGGTGGTGCGCAGGAACAGCGGTGTGCCGAGGGCCTGTTCGAGGCGGCGCACGTCCCGGCTGAGGGCCTGCTGGGCGACGTAGAGGCGGGCGGCGGCGCGGGAGAAGTGCAGCTCCTCGGCCACCGCGAGGAAGCCGCGCAGCAGCCGGGGGTCGACGTCACGGGCGGTCATCCCCGGAGATTAACAACAGGAGGGCGTCAATGGCCCCGGAACAGGTGTTGGACCGTCGCGGGCCCCGGCCCGCAAGCTCGTCGCATGTTCCGAGCGACCCGCCCGACGACCCCGCTGATGTCCGTGACCGGCAGCACCCTGGTCCTGGCCTCCGCCTCCGCCGCCCCCGCCCGCACCCGCGTCCGGACCCGCGCCCCGGGCCCGTACGCCCGCCTCTTCGCCCTCCCCGGGACGCGCGGCTTCACCGCCGGGAACCTGCTGGCCCGGCTCCCCATGGGCATGTTCGGGGTCAGCGCGGTCATGATGATCGCCGGACAGCGCGGCTCGTACGCCCTCGCCGGCGCGGTCACCGCCACCGGGCTGGCCGCCACCGCCCTCGTCGCGCCCTGGACGGCCCGGCTGGTCGACCGGTACGGCCAGGCCCGGATCGCCCTGCCCGCCACCGTGATCGCCGTCCTCGGCTCGCTCTCCCTGATCCTGTGCGTCCGTACGCAGGCCCCCGCCTGGACCCTCTTCGCCTCGTACGCGGCCACCGCGACGACCCCCAACATCGGCGGCATGTCCCGGGCCCGCTGGACCCGCCTGCTGCCGCCGGCCGAGCACCACACCGCGATGTCCTTCGAACAGGCCGCCGACGAACTGTGCTACATGCTCGGCCCGGTCCTCGCCGCCTTGCTGTGCACCGCCGCCTTCCCGGAGGCGGGCACCCTGACCGGGGCGGTCCTGCTGCTCGCGGGCATGCTGGTGTTCACCGCGCACCGGGCCACCGAGCCCCCCGCCACCGGGGCGCCGGCCGCCGCCCACGGGCCGTCGCCGCTGCGCGCGCTGCTCCCGCTGCTCGGCCTGTTCCTCGCCACCGGGGCGGTGTTCGGCTCGATGGAGGTCGCCTCCATCGCCCACCTCGCCGCCCTGGGCCTCGGCGGCGCCTCCGGCCCGGTCCTGGCCCTGCAGGCGGCGGGCTCCTGCGCCGCCGGCCTGCTCTACGGCACCCGCCGCCCGCGGAGCCTCGGGACCTGCCTGGTCGCGCTGGCCGCGGCGATGGCCCTGCCCTGGGCGGCGGCCGCCACCGGCTCGCTCCCGCTGCTGGCCCTGGCCCTGCTGCTGGCCGGCATGGCCACCGCGCCGGTGATGGTGACCGCCATGGCGCTGGTCCAGCGGGCCACCCCGCGCGGGCGCCTCAACGAGGGCATGAGCCTCGCCGTCACCGCGATCCTCGCGGGCATCGCGGCGGGCTCGGCCACGGCGGGGCTGGCCGTCGACCGCCTGGGCTCCACGGCGGCCTACGCCCTTCCGGCCGCCGCCGCCCTGCTCGCCCTGGCCCTCTCCGGCGCAACGACCCGATTTATCCGTATTGTTCCGGCGGGCGAGTGACGCGTCCGCGTGGTACGCACCCCTCCCGGGGCGTGATCGCGCATAACTGGGGGTGCTTTCCCCAGCGCCCTTCCCTTCGCGGAGGAACTCCCCTTGCCTGCTTCACGCTCCGTTTCCTCGGCCCTCGTCGTCGCGGCCGCCACCGCGTCCTTTCTGGTGCCGGCCGTACCGGCCCTGGCCGACGACGCGTCACACATCCGGTTCTCCCAGCCGTACGTCCCCTCCATCGCCCCGGGCCAGACGGGCCGCGTCGTCATCGCGGCCCTGAACGGCCAGGCCCCGGCGCACAGCAGCACCTTCCGGATCACCGCCCCGGAACGGACCACCTTCCCGGAGGCCCGCTTCTACTGGAACGGCCAGCGGGCGGGCGGCTCGTGCACCCGCTCGACCGACGCGCGCCTGCTGACCTGCAACGCCGCCACCCGTGCGGGCTTCGCCTTCCCGGCGAACACGCAGACGCGGCTGGCGGTGACCCTGCGGGTGGACCCGAAGGCCCCGGAGGGCACGACGCTGGACGGCGGCGAGTGGGGCAACGGCACCGACGCGCCCGCCCTCTTCGCCGTCGCCACCGCGGTGCGGGGCCCGAAGGGCGACGACGGCCGCCCCGGGCACGACGGACGGCCCGGCTACGACGGCCATGACGGCCACGACGGACGGCCCGGCCACCACGGCAAGCCGGGCCGCCCGGGGCCGAAGGGCGAGAAGGGTGACAAGGGCGACAAGGGCGACACCGGCGAGCGCGGTCCGAAGGGTGACCGCGGCGACACCGGCGAGCGCGGACCCCAGGGCCCCCGCGGTGACACCGGTCCGGCCGGCGGCCCGCCGGGACCGCAGGGCCCGCAGGGCCCCCAGGGCGACCGCGGCCCGAAGGGCGACCGCGGCGACACCGGCGAACGCGGACCCCAGGGCAACCCCGGTGACACCGGCGGCCCGGGCCCCCAGGGCCCCCAGGGTCCCCAGGGCGACCGCGGCCCCGCCGGCCCCCAGGGCCAGCCCGGCCCGCAGGGACCGCAGGGCCCGCAGGGCGACACCGGCCCGGCGGGCGGCCCGCCCGGACCCCAGGGACCGCAGGGACCCCAGGGTCCGCAGGGCCCGGCCGGTCCCCAGGGCCCCAAGGGCGACACCGGCAAGCCCGGCACCTGCAAGAAGTGCGGCGGCCACCACGGCAAGCCGGGCCACCACGGCAAGGACGACCACCACGGCAAGCCGGACCACCACGGCAAGGACGACCACCACGGCAAGCCGGGCCACCACGGCAAGGACGACCACCACGGCAAGGGCGACCAGGGCGGCCACGGCCCGAAGGCCCGCGTCGTCGGCTCCGTCAAGGGCCTCGGCATCCGCTCCGGCCCGGGCACTGGCCACCAGAAGACCGGCACGCTGCCGGCCGGCGCGGTGGTCCAGCTCCAGTGCAAGGTCAACGGCGAAACCGTCGGCGACAACGCGGTCTGGTACAAGCTCGCCGACGGCCGCGGCTGGATCCCCGCCCGCTACGCGCTGAACCTCAACAAGATCCCGTACTGCTGACGGTCCCACCGCCCGCAGACATGACGAAGGCCCCGCAGCCTGGAGGCTGCGGGGCCTTCGCCCACATGGGATGAGTGGAGATGGCGGGAATCGAACCCGCGTCCAACGGTGCAGAAGCAGGGCTTCTCCGAGCGCAGTCCGCTGCGCTTTTCTCGGCCCCGGAGATCACACGGACGAGTCTCCGACGGGCTCAGTCACTGTTTGGTTTCCCTCCAACCCCCGTGACCGGGGCTAGAGGTTTAGATCCCTAGTTGACGCCAGGATCCGGACCGGGACCACTTCCGGGCTGACGCTCCTCACAGAGGCTTCAGCTCACTGTTATTAGGCAGCGAGGGTGAAGCGGGAGTTATCGCTCTTGGAGTTGGCGATTATTTTTTGCGACATGTGGTTAGCGAGATCATTGCCGCTTCCTCGGCTCGCTTCCCCTGCATCGACAGCCGCTGTCGAAACCGATCATCCCCATGTAAACCGCTATTGAGTTGGGTCCTGCTCAGGCAGCGCCGCCCCCGAGGGGGTGGTGCTGACGCCATGGTACGCGAAGTCGACCACCGCGTGCCAGGAGATTAGACCGTACCCCGCTGCTTGCGGCGGACCGCCGAGATCGCCCGCTGCGTCTCGCGCGTGTCCTGCTTCTCCCGCAGGGTCTGCCGCTTGTCGTACTCCTTCTTGCCCCGCGCCAGCGCGATCTCCACCTTCGCGCGGCCGTCCTTGAAGTACAGGGACAGCGGCACCACCGTGTGCCCCGACTCGTCCGCCTTCCGCGCCAGCTTGTCGATCTCCTCCCGGTGCAGGAGGAGCTTGCGCTTGCGGCGGGCGCTGTGGTTGGTCCAGGTGCCCTGGCTGTACTCCGGCACGTGCACGTTGTACATCCAGACCTCGCGGCCCTCCACCGACACGAAGCCGTCCACCAGCGAGGCCCGCCCCTGGCGCAGGGACTTGACCTCGGTGCCGGTCAGCACGATCCCGCACTCGTAGGTGTCGATGATCGCGTAGTCGTGCCGCGCCTTCTTGTTCTGGGCGATCAGCTTGCGCCCTTTTTCCTTAGCCATAGTGCGGTCATTTTCGCACTACGGACCCACCCCGAGGCCACCCAATACCCTGCGCGCCCGCTCCTCCGCCCCGTCACCGGCCGCCAGGTCCGGGGTGATCCCGCCGCCGTCGAGGCTGCGGCCCGCCGGAGTGCGGTACGTGCCCACCGTCAGCTCCGCCACCGCGCCGCCCGGCAGCTCGGTCGGCATCTGCACCGAGGCCTTGCCGAAGGTGCGGGTGCCCACCGTCACCGCGCGGCCGCGGTCCTGGAGGGCGCCCGTCACCAGCTCGGCCGCGCTCATCGTGCCGCCGTCCACCAGGGCCACCAGGGGCCGGGCGGTGTCCCCGCCCGGGGCGGCGTACAGGGCGTGCTCGGAGCCCCGTACGTCGTACGTCGCCACGAGGCCGCCGTCCAGGAACGCGGAGGCCGCGGTCACCGCCTCGGCCACCAGCCCGCCCGGGTTGCCGCGCAGGTCCAGCATCACCCCGCCGCCGGGCGGGGCCTCGCGGACGGCCGCCCTGACCCGCTCCCCCGAACCCCGGGTGAAGGAGGCCACCTTGATCACGGTGATGCCGCCCGCGAGGCGGCGTACGGTGACCGGCTCGGTACGCAGCTGCGCGCGCCGGACGGTCACGGTGAGGCCGGCTCCGTCCCGGCTGAGGCCGAGCACCACCGGAGTGCCGGCCTCCCCGCGCAGCAGCGCCACCGCGTCGGGCACGGCCAGGCCCGTCACGCTCCGCCCGTCCACGCTCAGCAGCCGGTCCCCGGCGCGCAGGCCGGCCCGGTCGGCGGGGCTGTCGGGCTGGACGCGGTCCACCTCGATGCGGCCGTCGCGGCGGCGGCCCACCCACAGCCCGACGCCGGTCCAGCGGCCGTCGAGGGCCTCGGCGAACTCGGCGTATTCGCCCCGGTCGTAGACGGTGCCCCAGCGGTCGCCGCTGCGGCTGACCACTTCCTCGGCGGCCTTCTTGCCCGACTTGCCCTCGGCGACGGCCTCGGCGGCGGCGCGGGCGACGGCCTCCCGGTCGGCGGTGCCGGACCCGGTGCCCGGCCCGGTGCCGGACTCCGTGCCGGGAGCGGGGTCCGGGCCGGCGGTGGCCGCGAGGGCGGCGGCCGCGGGCGTGTCGTCCCCCTCGCCGGGGCCCGAGCACCCCGTGGCCCCGGCGGCGGCGACGGACACGAGGAAGACCAGCGTCAGGGCGGCCCCGCGACGCCGGTCGCGGGGCCGGAGACAGGGGACGGGCAGACCCGGCATGCCGCCGAGTCTAGGACAAGCCCCGCTGCGGCAGGCCGCGTTGGCGGCATACCTCAGGAGGCGCTCGTCATACCTTCAGGTACTTGCGCAGTGCGACGAAGGCGGCCAGCGAGGGCATCAGCAGGCCGATGACCAGCACCAGCGGCAGCTTGGTGAGAACGGCGTCCCAGCCGATGAAGTTGATCAGCTGGAGCTTTTCGCGGAGCGCGATGCCGTGGTCGATCACGAAGTACTGCCCCGTGCCGAGCATCACGCAGGCGAAGACGGCGCCGATGAGGCCGGCCACGGCCGCCTCCATGATGAACGGAACCTGGATGTAGAAGCCGGAGGCGCCCACCAGCCGCATGATGCCGGTCTCCCGCCGACGGCTGAACGCCGAGACGCGCACCGTGTTGACGATCAGCAGCAGCGCCACGATCAGCATGACGAGCATGATGCCGAGGGCCGCCCAGTTGAGGGTGCCGAGGAGGGCGAAGAGGTTGTCCAGCTCGGTGCTCTGGTCGGCGACCGACTGGACGCCGTCGCGCCCGGCGAAGGCGGAGGTGATGACCTCGTACTTCTCCGGGTTCTTCAGCTTGACCCGGAAGGAGTCGGGCATCTGGTCGGGGGTGACGACGGAGGCCAGGGCGGTGTGGCCGAAGCGCTCCTTGTAGTGCTTGTAGGCCTCGTCCGAGGACTCGTACATGACGTTCTGGACGAGGTCCATCTTCTTGAGCTCGGTCTCGATGCCCTGTTTCTGCTCGGGGGTGACCGCCCCCTTGGAGCAGGGGCGGCCGCTGCCGGCCGCGGCGGCGGTGTTCGGCGCCCCGGCGGCCGCGCCCGGGGCGGCGCCGCCGGCGGCGTCGAGGGCGTCGTTCTTGGTGCAGAGGTAGACGGTGACGTTGACCTTGTCGTACCAGTAGCCCTTCATGGCGCTCACCTGGTCGCGCATGAGGAGGGAACCGCCGAACAGGGCCAGGGAGAGGGCCACGGAGATGATGACCGCGAAGGTCATGGTGAGATTGCGGCGGAGGCCGACGCCGATCTCCGACATGACGAACTGGGCGCGCATGACGTCTCAGGGGCCTTTCAGTGCTGGTAGCCGTAGACGCCGCGCGACTGGTCGCGCACGAGCCGGCCCTGTTCTAGTTCGATGACGCGCTTGCGCATCTGGTCCACGATCTGCTGGTCGTGCGTCGCCATGATGACGGTGGTGCCGGTCCGGTTGATCCGGTCCAGGAGCTTCATGATGCCGACGGAGGTCTGCGGGTCGAGGTTGCCCGTCGGCTCGTCGGCGATCAGCAGGGCGGGGCGGTTGACGAAGGCGCGGGCGATGGCCACGCGCTGCTGCTCGCCGCCGGACAGCTCGCCCGGCATCCGGCCCTCCTTGCCGCCCAGTCCCACCAGGTCCAGGACCTGCGGGACGGCCTTGCGGATCTCGCCGCGCGGCTTGCCGATGACCTCCTGGGCGAAGGCGACGTTCTCGGCGACCGTCTTGTTGGGCAGGAGGCGGAAGTCCTGGAAGACGGTCCCCAGCTGGCGCCGCATGTGCGGGACCTTCCAGTTGGAGAGCTTCGCGAGGTCTTTGCCCAGGACGTGCACCTGGCCGTGGGTCGCCCGTTCCTCACGCAGGACCAGCCGCAGGAAGGTGGACTTGCCGGAGCCGGAGGAGCCGACCAGGAAGACGAACTCGCCCTTGGCGATGTCGAGGGAGACATCTCTGAGTGCGGGCCGGTTCTGCTTCGGGTAGGACTTGGAGACGTTGTCGAATCGGATCACGGGTGCACCACGGTCGCCGGGAGTAGGTGTGCGTGACCATACGCGACCGGACGGTGGGTGGGGACCCGGCAACCGGAGTTGCCCGTTTTATCCAGCGTGCGGGGGGAGCCGGACCGTGATTGCACGGACGGGCCGCGCCGAATGCCGCAGGAGCTGGCACAGTGGTAGGGGGAACGGACTCCGTCCCCGGGCCGTTGGGCATGACGAGGGGACGAGAGGAGGAGCGCATGACATATGACCGGCTCGTGTGCGCGAACTGCGCCGCACCCGTCAGCCAGGGCCGCTGTCCGGTGTGCCGGGCGAACCGGGAGCGCCTCCAGCAGGAGGGCCCCTTCGCCGGGCTGAACCCGGCAGCGCTCATCGCGCTTCTGGTGGTGCTGGTGGCCGCGCTGGCGCTGGTGGCACGGACCGCGTAGGCCGCGTCGCGTCCCGATCAAGGCGATCACGGCAATCACGGCGATCACGGATCAGCGGATCACACGTCATGCGGAAGGGCCCGGACACCAGCTGGTGTCCGGGCCCTTCCGTGCTGTCGGGGCAGGCAGTGCTACGCGCTCTGCTCCTGCTGCTTGCGCCAGCGGATCCCGGCCTCCAGGAAGCCGTCGATCTCGCCGTCGAGGACCGCCTGCGGGTTGCCCACCTCGAACTCCGTCCGCAGGTCCTTGACCATCTGGTACGGGTGCAGGACGTAGGACCGCATCTGGTTGCCCCAGGAGCTGCCGCCGTCCTTGAGGGCGTCCATCCTGGCCTGCTCCTCCTGGCGGCGCCGCTCCAGCAGCTTGGCCTGGAGGACGTTCATCGCGCTGGCCTTGTTCTGGATCTGCGAGCGCTCGTTCTGGCAGGAGACCACGATGCCGGTCGGCAGGTGCGTGATGCGCACCGCCGAGTCGGTCGTGTTGACGCCCTGGCCGCCGGGGCCGGAAGCGCGGTACACGTCGATGCGCAGCTCGCCCTCGTCGATCTCGACGTGGTCGCTGGACTCGACGACCGGCAGCACCTCGACGCCCGCGAAGGAGGTCTGGCGCCGGCCCTGGTTGTCGAAGGGGGAGATGCGCACGAGGCGGTGCGTGCCCTGCTCGACGGAGAGGGTGCCGTAGGCGTACGGGGCCTTGACGACGAAGGTGGTCGACTTGATGCCGGCCTCTTCCGCGTACGAGGTCTCGTAGATCTCCGTCGGGTAGCCGTGGCGCTCCGCCCAGCGCAGGTACATGCGCTGGAGGCGCTCGGCGAAGTCGGAGGCGTCGACGCCGCCGGCCTCGGCGCGGATGTTGACCAGGGCCTCGCGCTCGGCGTACTCGCCGGAGAGCAGGGTCCGGACCTCCATCTCGTCCAGCGCCTTGCGGACGGCGATCAGCTCGACCTCGGCCTCGGCCAGGGTTTCCGCGTCGTCCATCTCCTGCGCGAGGTCGAAGAGGACCGCGAGGTCGTCGATACGGCCGCGCAGGGTCTCGGTCTTGCGGACCTCCGCCTGGAGGTGCGAAAGCTTGCTCGTGATCTTCTGGGCGGCTTCCGGGTCGTCCCAGAGGGACGGCGCGGCGGCCTGCTCCTCGAGCACGGCGATTTCTGCCCTCAGCTTGTCGAGGTCCAGGACGGCCTCGATCGACCCCATGGTCGAGGAGAGGGACTTCAGCTCTTCGGAAACATCGACGACTGCCACGGGTCAAGCCTAGCCGGTCCTCGGGCGGCGCTGTCCGGTCAGGCCGGATCGGGCCGTACAGAGGAGCGAGGGGACGGGCGTACGCTCCTCGTATGACCGTTCCCCTCGTGAAGCGACGCCATGTGGACCACATGCGTGTGACCACGACGAGCTGTCTGCCGCCGGACCCCGCACAAGCCTGATCCACCCCGATCCGACTTCGGTCCTGTACGCGGCCACCGCCCCGGCGCCATCCCTGCCGCGGCGCGCCACACCCGCCTGCCCCGCCATCTCCGGGGCACAGGACCCTGTGACATCCGAAACGGAGCCGTCATGCCGTCCGCGCACCCCTCTTCTTCCGCCTCCTCCACCGCCGCCCCGTCCGCGCCCGCCCTCGCCGTGATCGACCTGTCGCGGGCGGACGACCCCGCCGACCGGGCCGACTTCCTGAAGCAGCTGCACGCGGCGGCCCGGGACACCGGCTTCCTGTACCTGACCGGGCACGGCATAACCGAGGCGGAGACCACCCGGATCCTGGAGCTGACCAGGGCCTTCTTCGCGCTCCCCGAGGCCGACCGGCTGGCGGTGAGCAATCTGAACTCCCCGCACTTCCGGGGCTACACCCGCATCGGGCACGAGCTGACCGGCGGGGCCTCCGACTGGCGCGACCAGCTGGACGTCGGCGCGGAGCGGCCGGCGCCGGTGCTGGGGCCGCAGGACCCGGCGTACCTGTGGCTGGAGGGGCCCAACCAGTGGCCGGCGGCGCTGCCGGAGCTGCGGGAGGCGGTCCTGGGCTGGCAGGAGCGCCTGGCGGGGGTGGCGCACCGGCTGCTCCAGGAGCTGCTGGCCTCGATCGGCGCCCCCTCGGACTTCTTCGACGCGGCCTTCGCGGACCGCCCCCACCTGCACACGAAGCTGATCCGCTACCCCGGGTCCGCCCCGTCGGGCGCCGACCAGGGCGTCGGCGCGCACAAGGACTACGGCTTCCTGACGCTGCTCCTGCAGGACTCGGTGGGCGGGCTCCAGGTCGTCCGGGACGGCGGCTACGTCGACATCGAGCCGCGGCCGGGGGCATTCGTCGTCAACCTGGGCGAGCTGCTGGAGATCGCCACCGAGGGGTACCTGCGGGCCACCGACCACCGGGTGGTGAGCCCGCCGGGGTCGGTGGAGCGGTTCTCGGTGCCGTTCTTCTACAACCCGCGGCTGGACGCGGTGGTGGAGACCGTCCCCGGGGACTACCTGCGGTCGGCGCCGGGGGTGGCGCACGACGCGTCGAACCCGCTGCACGCCGAGTACGGGCGCAACGAGCTGAAGGGGTGGGTACGGGCGCACCCGGCCGTGGCCCGGCGCTGGCACCCGGAGCTGGTCTCGGCGTAGCCGCCCCCGCGGGCGGGTCCGGATCCGGCCGTAGCCGCGCCGGGGCTACGGCCGGGACGGGGCGGAGTGCCCGGTGCCCGGCGGGCGGGGGGCGGGGTCGTCCTCGGAGGCGGCCAGCCAGCTGCCCACGCCGACCGCGGTGGCCAGCGCCAGCGCCGACGCGGAGAGCAGCAGGCGCCGCTTGCGGGCGGCCTCGGCGCGGTGCCGGGCGGAGCCGGGGCGGTGCCCGCCGGCCGGGCGCGGGACGCGGGCGGTGCCCAGCGCCCCGCCGGCCAGCTCCTCGGGGCCCGGCACCCGCATCGAGGTGTGGGTGTCCCGGTTGGAGTCGGTGGCGGAGCCGGGCACCAGGGGGACGACGCCCCGCCTGCGCACCGGGTCGGCGGCCGCGTCGGGCTCCTGGGCGGGCTCGGGCTCCGGGTCGGCGTCGTCCGGCTCGTCCACGTCCAGCGGCGGCATCCCGGCGAGCAGCGGCAGCAGGTCCCGCAGCCGGACCGACAGCTCCGAGGCGCGCAGCCGCGAGGCGGGGGCCTTGGCCAGGCACTGGACCATGAGCTGCCACAGCTCGTCGGGGATGCCCGGCAGCGGGACCACGGTCTCCGTGACGTGCCGGCGCAGCACCGCGCCCGGGTGGCCGCCGCCGAAGGGGGTGAAGCCGGCCAGCAGCTCGTACAGCACCGTGGCCAGGGCGTATATGTCGACGGCCGCCCTCGGCGGCAGGCCCTCGACTATCTCCGGGGCCAGGTAGTCGGGCGTCCCGATGATCCGGGTGGTGGGGGCGGCGCTGCGGCCCCCCGTGGCCCGGCGCGGCGAGTCGATGAGCTTGGCCACGCCGAAGTCGGTCAGCAGCGCGGGGTGCGCACCGCCGGGGCCGAGGGGTCCCTGCATGTCGAGCAGGACGTTCTCCGGCTTGACGTCCCGGTGGACGACGCCCGCCGCGTGGGCGGCGGCCAGCGCGTCCGCGACGTCCGCGACGATGGCCACGGCCGCCTCGGGGGCGAGCCGCCGCTCGCGGTCGAGGCGCGTGCGCAGGTCCGTTCCGCGTACGAGGTCCATGACGAGGGCGAGGTCGTTGCCGTCGACGACCAGGTCGCGTACGGAGACCACGTGCGGGTGCTCCAGTCCCAGGAGCGCGCTGCGCTCCTGGACGAAGCGGCCGACCAGTTCCTGGTCGGAGGCGAGGTCCTCGCGCAGCAGTTTGACGGCGACGGGCCCGTCCGGGCCTTCGCCGAGCCACACCGTGCCCGCGCTGCCGCGCCCCAGGATCTGGTGCGCGGTGTACCGGCTGCCGATCTTCCGTGCCACGACTGCTCCCTCAGCGGCTGGCGTAACGGACCAAAGCTACGCGGCCGAATGGGGGTTGAGGCCGCCGGATCGCGGCGACCTTCACTTCTGCGGGCGAAATCACGTCCCGGATGTCGACAAATCCACGAAGTCGGCGCTACGGGGCGGCCCGGCGGGTCCTCAAGAGGTCCCGCTGCCGCCCGTCGCGTCGCCGATGGACCCGATGAAGTCGACGACGTCGGTGCCCCAGCTCCACACCTGGTCCCACCAGCCCCTGCCGGTGCCCACCCACTCCTGGAGCGCGAGCTCCCAGAAGAGCCAGCCGCCGACGAAGAGCATCAGGACGAGGACCAGGCAGCCCTTGAGGCAGCCGAGGCCCGGGATGCGGATCGGGTTGGCGCTGCGGCGGCGCGGCTCGCGCGGCGGGCGGGGCTCGCGCGGGGGCTGCCGGCGCGGCTGCGGCTGCTGCTGGGGCGGCGGCTGCGGCTGGCGGTACTGCGGCTGCTGGGGCGGCTGCGGCTGCTGGTACGGCTGGGGCTGGTAGTGCTGCGGCGGCTGCTGCGCGTACTGCTGCGGCGGAGGCTGCGGCTGGTACTGCTGCTGCGGGTACGGCTGCTGCTGGTACTGCTGCTGCGGCGGGCCCTGGCGGTGCTGGCGGGGCGGCTGCTGCGGATGCGGCGGCACGGGCGGCGCCTGGCGCTGCGGGCGCCGGCGCAGCGGGTCCTCGGCCGGGTCGAGGTAGTGCATCTGCGTCTGCTCGTTGCGGTCGCGCGCGGCCCGCATCTGCGACTGCCACGGGTGCGCGGCGTCGGGCTGCTGCACCGGGGGCATGACGGAGGTCGGGTCCGGCGCACCCGGTGCGCCGGTGGCCGGCAGCACGGTGGTGGCGTCGGCCCCGCCGACCGGCGGGAGCACGCTCGTCATGGCGTTCGGGTCGTACGCGTCCGCCGGCGCGGCGCCGGCGCGGCCGGGCAGCACCTGCGTCGGGTCGGCGTTGCCGGTGGCGCCGGGGGCGGCCGGGACCGGGGCCGGCGAGGGGTCGGGCGCGAGCAGGGCGGCGACGCCCAGGGCGGCCTCGACCTCGTCGGGCGAGGAGTGCACGCGGATGCCGGCGGCCACCACGCGCAGGCCGCGCGCGAGGCTCTCGGCGCTGGGCCGCTCGTCCGGCTCCTTGCGCAGGCAGTGCTCGATGACGATCCACAGCGCCTCGGGCACGGCCGGGGGCCGCTGCGGCTCCTCGCTGAGGTGGCGGTGGAGCACTTCGAGCGCGGTGCCGCCGGCGAAGGGCGGCCGGCCGGTGACCAGCTCGTAGAGGAGGATGCCGGCGCCGTAGATGTCGACGGCGGAGGTCTGCGGACGGCCCTCGGCGGACTCGGGTGCCACGTAGGCGGGGGTGCCGACGAACTCGTGGGTGCGGGTCAGGCCCGGGGAGTCGGCCAGGCGCGCGATGCCGAAGTCGGTGAGCATCGGCTTCATCTGGCCGTGGCTCTCGTCGAGCAGCACGTTGGCGGGCTTCAGGTCGCGGTGGACCACGCCGTCGGCGTGGCTGGCGGCGAGCGCGTCCGCGATCTGGGCGGTCAGCAGGCTCGCGGCGACGGCGCTGAAGGGGCCGTTCTGGCGGATGTACTTGTGCAGGTCCGGGCCGTCGACGAGGTCCATGACCAGGGCCAGCAGGTCGCCCTCGACGACGAGGTCGCGGGTGCGCACGATGTTGGGGTGCGTCAGGCGCAGCAGGACCGACCGCTCGCGCAGGAAGCGCATGACGATGTCCGCGTCCTGGGCCAGCTCCTCCTTGAGGACCTTGATGGCCACGGTCTCGCCGGGCTGGCCGGCGACGGCGGCCTCCGCGCCGGCGGTCTCCCGCTGGCGGGCACGCCAGACGGTGCCCGTGGCGCCGCGGCCGAGCGGCTCCTCGAGCAGGTACTTGCTGCCGACTGGCCGCACGTCTCGCGCTCCCTGCTGTCGTTTCCGGCTGATTCCGCCGAGTGGGTTTCCGGCCCAACTCTAGGGGGTGTCCCGGTGGAAGACGCGGGTCGGCGAAGGTTGGTTGCCGCACATATGTGCGAAGGGTGAGTTTTGCGGGGTATGCCGGGGGCGCATTTCCCCCGGATTTCCCGCGCCGGGGTGGCCCCGGCCGCACGGCGGGTGAAGTGCGCCACCGAAATCCAAGATCATTTGTAGTCGGGCGCCGGGCGTGTTGCGGGCGACAGGTGCGAGGATGCACCCGTACGGAACGGCCGGGACGGGAGCCCTGCCTTCCGGCAGACCTGAACGGACGAGGCGTCCGTGCCGGGCGGGGGTCGATCGGGTGGGGCAGGTCCCGCCGTTTCCCTGCCGGGCGCACGCACGCACCGCGCACTGCGCTCCGCGCAGAAGGGACCGCTGACGGCGATGCAGATCCGGCTGACCGTCCTCGGGTCGCGCAGCGGCCACCAGACCGCCACCGCGCCCTCCGGCTGTGACGTGCTCGTCACCGCGCCCGCCGGCACCGCGCTGGCCGCGGTGGCCTCCGGACTCGCGGCGGCCGCGGGCGGGCCCGACACCGGAGGCACGGTGGTGCTGTACGCCGGTTCGCGCCGGCTCGACCCCCAGCGCGCCGTCCTCGGCGAGCCGCCGCTGGTGGACGGGGCGGTACTGGCCCTGCACACGCCGGGACCGGACGCCGCCGCCGTCCCGGCCGGGGACGGCCCCGGCACCCCGCAGCTGCACGTGGTGGCCGGTCCCGACGCCGGCGGGGTGCACCTGCTGCACCCCGGGGCTGTGCGCATCGGGCGCTCGGCGGACGCCGACGTACCGCTGGACGACCCCGACGTGTCGCGGCTGCACTGCGCGGTGACGGTGCTGCCGGACGGCCGGGTGACGGTGGCCGACCTCGGCTCGACGAACGGCACGGCGCTGGACGGCGCCGAGGTGGGGGCCGCGGCGGTCCCGCTGGCCCCCGGCGCGCTGCTGCGGATCGGCGAGTCCACGCTGCGACTGGCCCCCGGGGGCGGCGAGCCGCCGCTGGCGGTGGCCCCCGACCTGGAGGGCCACCTCTGCCTGCCGGGCGCCTCCGGCGAGGAAGCGGCCGGCCAGGGCGCCTCCGGCGTCGGCCCGGGCGCCCACGCGGGGGCCTCCGGCGGTACGGGCGGACACGCCGGGGGCTCCCGCGGCACGGGCAGCCACGCCGGTGCACCCGGCGGCACGGGCGCCCAGGCCGGTGCGCCCGGCGCTACGGGCGGCCACGCCGGGGGCTCCCGCGGCACGGGCGGCCACGCCGGTGCACCCGGCGGTACGGGCGGCCACGCCGGGGGCTCCGGCGCTACGGGCGGTCACGCCGGTGCGCCCGGCGGCGTCGGCGCTACCGGCGGTACAGAGTCGGTCGGCGGGGGTGCGGGCCGGGTGGGTGGTCGCCCGGCCGGCTCCGGCGGTGACGCGGGAGCCGGCGCAGACGGCCCCGGCTCCGCCCGGAGACCCGATCCCGCCCTGGGCCTGCGCCCCGGCACCCCCCGCCCCGGCATCCCCGGCAGCAGCAGCGGCAGCGGCACCGCCACCGCCCACCCCGACGGCGTCCCCGGCGCGGCAAGACGCCGGCGCGGCGGCCTCGGGGCCTGGGCCCGCAAGTGGGTGCGCGGTGAGGAGGACGCCCCGGAGCAGCTGGCGGAGCCGGAGGCGGTGGCGGCCGCCGCGCCGGACGAGGACGACCCGGCGGCGCTGCTCCTGGCGGCGCTCGGGCCGACGGAGCGGCTGTGGTCGCGCGGGGCCGGACACCCCCGGTTCCTGGAGGCGGGGCTCGGCGCGGGCAGCCGGGTCACGCTGCCCGAGTGCGGCTCGCTCGGCGTCGCCGGACCCCGCGCGCGGCTCACGGGAGTGGCCCGGTCGGTGGTCGCCCAGCTCGTGGCGCTGCACGCGCCGGCCCGGCTGGAGGTCGTCCTGCTGGCGGCCGACCGCGCCCGCCCGGTGGCGGAGCGCCGCCGGGACTGGGGCTGGCTCGGCTGGCTGCCCCACGTACGCCCGGCGCACGGCCAGGACTGCCGGCTGCTGCTGGCGTACGACCGCGACCAGGCGGCGGCCCGCACCGGGGAGCTGACCCGGCGCCTGGACGACAGCCCCCTGGGCCCCGGCTGGGGCACCGCGGACCCGGCGGCGCTGCGGCAGGCGGCCGCCGCGTACGAGGGGCCGCGCACGCTCGTGGTCCTGGACGGCGACCCGGGCACGGCGGCGCTGCGCGACCTGACCGGACGGCTGGCCTCGCACGGGGCCGCGGCCGGGATCCACCTGCTGGTGCTCGCGGAGGCCCCGGCGGCCACCCCCGCCTCCCCGGTGGCGGCGACGTACGAGACGGCCTGCGCGGCCACCCCGGCGTTCCGCTCCTGCGGCCGCGTCGCGCTGCTCAGCGGTGACGTGGCGACGGCCGTACGGAGCTTCGCGGTGAGCGGCGGCCGGCCGGTCGCGGCGGGCCGTACGGCCGTCGCCGACGGCGTCTCGGCGGCCTGGGCGGAGCGGTTCGCCC
>NZ_JBEZKZ010000039.1:0-65187 GCF_040651895.1 Streptomyces sp. NPDC048352 | reverse complement strand
TCGTTTTCGTAGATGTGGTTGTCGCCGCCGATGGTGAACACCCGGTTCACCGTTCCGGTTCCGGTGCTCGTGACTTCCTTGAGCTGGGTGGCGCCTTGATTGACCCAGCCGCTCCACCGGCCCGCCGAGTAGTCCCCCTCCGCGTTGAACAGGTCACCGGCCCCAGTGACGCGCTGCAGATGCACCGTGTTCTTCAGAGGGGTGGGAAGGGGAGTCGGGTCCGGGAACGGGTTCGCGTGGTCCGCGGCGAGGCCGGCCGCCGGACCGCACATCGGCCACGCGCCCTGCCCCTGAACGGCGAGCACCTTCTCCGCGACGAGTATCTGCTGGGTCTTGGTGGCGAGGTCGGCACGTTCTGCGTACTGGGTGCCGCCGAAGCCGCGCCAGGTGCTCCCGGAGAACTGGAGGCCGCCGTAGTACCCGTTTCCCGTGTTGATGCTCCAGTTCCCACCGCTCTCGCACGCGGCGACCTTGTCCCACGTCGACACGGACGCGGCGCGGGCCTGCCCCGAGAGGCTCCCCATCAGCGAGAGACCGAGTAGTGCGGCGAACGGGAGCGCGGTGCGTCTGGCATATGTGGACATGACGAAATCCCCCCGCGGGATACATGGTTGGGCGACCGGAATCGGCGGGTCGCGGAAGCGTCAGACCCGCGCGACCGACCGGCCGTTTGTCATTCCATGATCATCATCCCGTGAGGGTGGGGAAGGTGCCTGGAGGTCATCCCGGTGGCCTGATGTGGCCTGGGAATCACGTTCCGTTGGCGTTTCGGTCACGCGCTGGCCGAGGACTACCTGTGCGCGACTGGTCGGTTGCTCGCCGTAGACCTGCGCGCACGCCCTCGGGAGGTGGCGCATCGAGGTGAGCGCGGCCGTGTGCGCGTTCCGGGCCACGCCGCGGCGCGGTGCGGTGACACCCGGCCCCGGGCCGGTCAGGTGATCTGGCGGCGGACCAGTTCGTGGAAGGGGCCCGACGGGTCCGCGAGGAGGGCGGACGGACGGCCCTGCTGGGTGATGCGGCCCGACGACATGACGATCACCCGGTCCGCGTCCATGACCGTCGAGAGCCGGTGGGCGATGACGACACGGGTGCAGCGCAGGGCGCGGGTGGAGTCGGTCACCACGCGCTGGGCCTCGTTGTCCAGCGCGCTGGTGGCCTCGTCCAGGAAGACGATGCGCGGCTTGCGGATGAGGGCCTGGGCGATCATCAGGCGCTGGCGCTGACCGCCCGAGACGGTGCCGCCGCCGTCGGACAGCACGGTGTGCATCCCCATCGGCATGGCCCTGATGTCCGCCGCCAGGCCCGCCATCTCGGCGGCCTCCCACGCCTCCTCCAGCGTGTACGTCTCGGCGCCGCTGATGCACTCGAGGATCGACCCGGAGAAGGGCTGGGCGTTCTGCAGGACGACCCCGCACTGGCGGCGGACGGCCGCCTGGTCGAGGGCCGCCAGGTCCTGGCCGTCGTACAGGACGCTGCCGGAGGCCGGCTGGTCGAAGCCGATGAGCAGGCGCAGCAGCGTGGACTTGCCGCAGCCGCTGGCCCCGACGATCGCGACGAACTCGCCCGGCTCGATGCGCAGCGACACGTCGTCGAGGGCCGGCGGGCCGTCGGGGGAGTAGCGGTAGGAGAGGTTCCTCGCCTCGACGGCGCCGCTCAGCTCACCGGGCCGGGTGCTGCCCGCGCGGACCTCCAGGGGTTCCGCGAGGAGCGGCTTGACCTGCTCGTACATCGGCTGCACGGCGGCGGCGGAGAGCAGCGCCCCGGTCAGCTGGGTGACCGAGGACAGCATCATGGTCACGGCGGTGCTGAAGGTGAGGAACTCGCCGGCCGACATGCTGCCCCGGGCCGGGCCGGCCAGCAGCATGAACATCACGAGGGTGCACAGCGGCAGGCAGACCGCGTTGAGCACGGTGATGGCGTTCTTGATCCGGCCGATGCGCTGCTGCAACTCGCGCGTACGGGCGAACTCCTTCGCCCACGCGGCGTACGCGAAGCTCTCGGCCATCGCCACCCGCAGCTTGGGCAGCCCGCGCAGCGTCTGGAACGCCTGGTTGTTGAGCCTGTGCCCGAGCGTGAGCAGCTGCCGCTGGTAGCGCAACTGCCACAGCCCGAGGCCGAGGAACACCGCGGCGATGGCGATCAGCATGGCGATCGCCACCAGCGCCAGCGGCACGCTGTACGCGAGCAGCAGGACGAGGTTCATCGCGGCGACGGCACCCGCCTGGACGGACAACGAGCCGATGCCGGACAGCGCGCTGCGGATCGCGCTGATGCCCAGGGCCGCGCCGGCCAGTTCACCGGTGGAGCGGCCGGCGAAGAAGCTCACCGGCAGCCGCAGCAGCCGGTCCCACACGGCGGGCTGGAGGGCGGCCTCGACGCGGCCCTCCATGCGCAGGACGGAGACGTTCTGCAGCAGCATGAAGGCGGCCGAGACCAGGCTGGTGGCGATGAGCGCGAGAGCGGTCTGCACGATGAGGCTGTCCTCGGCGCGGGGTACGTATTCGCCGAGCACCTTGCCGGTGGCGACGGGTACGAAGGCCCCCAGGCCGACCGCCGCCAGCCCGCCCACGAGCAGGCCGCGCAGCTCCCCGCCGGTGCCGCGCAGGCTGAAGCGCAGCAGCCGAAGCAGGCTCGGCTTCCCCGCGGGCAGCGGGCGGTAGAACATGACGGCCCGCGGTTCGAAGGCGGGCCCGTTGTCCTTGCCGACGCGCTCCCGCGTGCCGCGGGCCGGGTCGACGGCCTCGTAGCCCCCGCGCCGCCACAGCAGGGCCACCGGGGACCCGTCCGCCTGGCGTCGGCCGACCAGCGGCCCGCTGTCCTCCCGCCACCACCGGCCGCCGAGCCGGACCGTACGCGTACGGACCCGCGAGGCGAGTGCGAGGCGCTCGACGGGGTCGGTCGCTCCCGAGCCGGCGCCGGCGCCCGCCGCGCCCTCCTCGCTCAGGGTGACGCCGGCCGCCGCGGCGACCAGGCGGCACACGGCGAACGTCGCGTCGTCGCTCCCGGCGCGCCGCGGGCCCCGGCCCGGGCGGCCGATGGACGCCAGCAGCGTGCGGTCGGCCTGGGTGCGGGCGGCCTCGCCCGCCCGGATCCCGGCCGCCGCCCGGTCCTCATGGGCGCGCTCCAGCTGCTCGATCCACTCGTCCAGGGCGTACAGCAGCCGGTGCTGCTGGTCGACCATGCCCTGCCACAGCGTCCCGTCGAGGAGGAGGACGCCGGCGGTGGCGTACCCCTCGTACGCGGCCCCGTACTGGACGCTGCCCGGGGTGATCGGGATCCACAGGATGTCGTCGTCGGCCCCGCCCCCGGAGGCGGCGTCCCGGCTCTCCAGCGGGGCCTGGAAGAGCACGCGCAGGCCCCGGCCGACGCCGAGCGCGAAGGCGTGCTCGAGGGGGCTCAGCGGCGCGGCGTCGTACGGTGCGCCGTACGGGCCCTGGTCGTACGCCCACGGGTCGGCGTACGGCGTGCGCTGCAGCTCGCGGAGCTCGACGCGGTGCAGCCGGCAGCCGTGCAGGGGGCGGCCCACCAGGGTGTGCCCGGGGCCTTCGGGCGGGCCCAGCAGGAGGGTGCCCGACGCCAGGCGGCCGAGGAAGTGCCAGTGCCCGGCCTGCGCGGCGTCGACGGCGAACAGGTCCAGCTCGCCCTCGACGACGAGCCACAGGACGAGCGGGCCCTCCAGGGACAGGCTGCGCACCCCCGTGCAGTCGACGGCCGCGCCGAGCCCGCCCAGGGCCGCCACCACGGGGTCCTGCGCGACCACGGGTGCCGCAGGGGCCTGCCCCGCGTGGGGGTGGCCCGGGTGGGCGTGGGCCGGGTACGGGGATGCCACGTCAGTGCTCCTTGACCAGTTCGGCGTACGGGCCCCCCGCGGCCAGCAGCTGTTCGTGCCGCCCGCGTTCGACGACCGTGCCCCGGTCCAGCACGAGGATCTCGTCGCTGTCGCGCACCGTGCTCAGCCGGTGGGCGATCACCACGCACGCGCAGCCGCGCCGGCGCAGGTTGTCGATGACGGTCTGCTCGGTCGCCGCGTCGAGGGCGCTGGTCACCTCGTCCAGGACCATGACGCTGGGGCGCCGCACCAGGGCCCGGGCGATCTCCAGGCGCTGGCGCTGACCGCCGGAGAAGTTCCGGCCGTCCTGCTCGACCCGGCTGTGGATGCCGCCGGGTCGCCGCGCGACGACCTCGTACACGGCCGCGTCCTCGAGGGCGGCGATGACGGCCTCGTCCGGGATGGAGGGGTCCCACAGGGCCACGTTGTCGCGGACGGTGCCCTCGAAGAGGAAGACGTCCTGGTCGACGAAGGAGACGGAGGCCGCGAGCGCGCCGCGCGGGATGTCCTCCAGGCGCATGCCGTCGATGCGGATCGTGCCCTCCCAGGGGGTGTACAGGCCGGATATGAGCCGGGAGACGGTGGACTTGCCGCTGCCGGAACCGCCGACGAGCGCGACCTGCCGCCCGGGGCCGACCGAGAGGGAGAAGCCCTGCAGCAGCGGGGCGTCCAGCGGGCTGTAGCCGAACGTGATGCCCTCCAGCTCCACACGGCCGTGGAGGCGGCGGGTCGCGGACGGGGGCTCGCGGCGGGTGTAGAGCGGGTCGACGGGGAAGTTCTCGACGTCCTTGAGGCGGGCGACGTCGGCGGCGAAGTCCTGGATCCGTCCGGCCACGCCGTTCAGCCGGGTGATCGGCGCGGTGAAGCTCGTCACGAGTGCCTGGAAGGCGACGAGCAGGCCGACCGAGAGGTGTCCCTCCACCGCCCGCAGGCCGCCGATCATCAGGATCAGCGCGCTGTTCAGCGCGGCCAGGGCGGGTGCGACGACCCCCAGCCACGCGCTGGGCGTGCCGAGGCGCTGCTGCACGTCGAGGGTGACGGCGTGCCGGCCGGCCCAGCGGCGGAAGAAGCCGTCCTCGCCGCCGGTGGCCTTCATCGTCTCGATGAGCTGGAGGCCGCTGTACGAGGTGTTGGTGAGCCGGGCGTTCTCCGCGCGCAGCTTCTGGGTTCCGGTGGCCCGCACGCGGATCACGATCCGCATGGCCACGAGGTTGAGCAGCGCGACGCCGATGCCGACGACGGTGAGCTGGGGATCGTACGTCCACAGCAGCACCGCGTAGAGGACGACGACCACCGCGTCCACCCCGGCGGCGGCGAGGTCCCGGGCGAGGGTCTCGGCGACCGCGTCGTTGGACTGCAGGCGCTGGACCAGGTCGGCCGGGTTGCGCTGGGAGAAGAAGGCGACGGGGAGCCTGAGCAGGTGCCGTAGGAAGCGGGCGCTTCCCAGGGTGGAGGAGATGATCCGGCCGCGCAGCAGATTGGCCTGCTGGAGGGCGGTGAGCACGCCCGTCAGCAGCAGGGCGGCCGCCATCGACGCGAAGAGCACGCCCAGCAGGGAGGTCTGTTCACCGATCAGGAACATGTCGATGTACGTACGGCTCAGCGCGGGCACCGCCGCGCCGACGGCCACCAGCAGGAGGCTGGAGAGCACGGCCGCGAGGAGGGTGCCCGAGGTGCCCCGCAGGCGGGCCGGTACGGCGCCCAGGACGCCGGGCTTGCGGCCGGTGCGGCGGAAGCCCGGGCCGGGTTCGAAGGTGAGCACGACGCCGGTGAAGCCGGTGTCGAACTCCTCCATGGGGAGGAAGCGCCGTCCCTTGGCCGGGTCGTTGACGTACACGCCCCGGCGGCCGAAGCGGCGGCCCATGCCCTCGTAGACGACGTAGTGGTTGAACTCCCAGAAGAGGATGGCCGCGGGGCGCACCCCGGCGAGCGCGGCCAGGTCCATCTGCATGCCCTTGGCCGCCAGCCCGTAACCGCGGGCCGCCTTGAGGAGGTTGCTGGCGCGGGAGCCGTCGCGCGAGACCCCGCAGGAGACGCGCAGCTCTTCGAGGGGGACGAAGCGGCCGTGGTGGCCGAGCACCATGGCCAGCGCGGCCGCGCCGCACTCCACGGCTTCCATCTGGAGCACGGTGGGGGTGCGTACGGGCCGGGGCGTGCGGCCCCGAGGGGCGGGCGCGGGACGGCGGCGCGAGGAGCGGCGGCCGGTGTTCCCGCCCCGCTGCGGGGCGGTCACGGCAGCAGCCAGTCGACGGGGCGCTGCGCGGAGAGGTGGACGGCTCCGGTGACCGGGGTCGTGGAGTCGACCGGGTACGGGGGGCCGTCGGAGGAGGACCACCGGTAGCCGGAGGTGGTCGCGGACGAGCGTTCGAGCCGTACGAGCACGGCGACCGGGTCGCCCTGCCGGGTGAAGCGGGCCGCGAGGCGGCTGTCGCCCAGGAAGCCGCCGATCTGAGCCGCCGTCTGGGGCGTGCGGCCGACCGCCTGGACGCGGCCGCGCAGCACCCCGTACCGGGGCTGGGGGACGGACTGGACGGTGAGGTCGACGTGGGCGCCCACGGGGATGGCGGAGCCGCTCGGGCCGGAGACGTAGAGCACGGCGGTCAGCGGCTCGGCGGCGTTCTTCACGCGTTCCACCGTCGCGACGTCGGCGCCGGTCGTGACGACCGAACCGGTCTTGGCGACCAGAGTGGTCACCCGTCCGCCGGCGAGCAGCCGCACGACCTGCTCGCCGCGGTCCGTGGCGACGCGGAGCAGGGGGGCGCCGGGGGACAGCAGCTGGCCCTCTTTCGCGAGGGTTTCCACGACCTGTCCCGCATACGGGCTTTGCAGCAGATAACTGCCTTCGGCGTGCGTGAGAATGCCGGGTGCGCTCAACTTGGCGGACACGGTGCCGGCGAATGCCCAGATACTCGCGGCGGCCATGGCGACCACCGTGACGGCCAGGACGAGCCGGCCCTGCGGGCGCGCGAAGCGCACGGGCAGATCGAGTTCTTCGGGCGATTGCAGCGTGGAAAGCGCCTTTTGGCGGAACTGCACGGACTATTCCTTCGGCCTGTTGCTTCGGCGGCACGCGCCGGCCGTACTCAGAGACCGGCCACGCCGACCTGCACGCCGGCGATGCCGGTGACCGCGCCGGGCAGGGCCGTGGCGGCGTGGACGGTGTCCAGGGAGGTCACGGCGCCCAGGACGGTCTGGACGTCGCCGAGGACGGCGCCGGCGAGCCCGCCGGAAATGGCCACACCGCCGGCAATGGCGTCCAGCTCGGTGTCGGCGATCTCGCGGGTCTCGATGTCGTTACGCACGTTTGCGCACCCTTCATTCATCTGAATATTCGGCAATTGACGTGGCGGGAACGCGAAAACGTCCACGACCACTTCCGCGCGGCGGCTCGACCCAAACCAAGCAGTGCTTCCGAGAACCGCGGCGGTGGGCAGATGTAAGCACGCGAACGAGTGGCCATGCCAACCGTGTTGACGCGTCGCGGCCTCCGAGGCGGCGATCCGGGCGGCGGACCCCTTCGTTCATTTGCGGGATCGTCGCAACGCCTTCACAAGATCGAGTAACGGATTCAGGCCCTCCGCCATCACCACTGGACATAACGGGGCAGATAGCCGCTCAATGGGCGGGATGAAACGGTCATATCGCCGAGCCGGGCGAGACGGAACGCCTCGTCGGTAGCGGGTGTGAAGATTTGCCGGAGCGGCACACGGTGACGGAGCGCTCACGCCGGGTGGAGCGAGCGGCGACGGCGCGGGGCTCCCGGTTCTGCCGATTCGGCCACGTGGCGCGAAGGCGGGCGCTAGCGTGAAAGGGCCCGTCCCCCGCCCGAGTCCCGTCAGGGACCGTCGGCGTACCCGTGCCCCGATCCTCCCCCCACCCGGTCCACCGTGCTGTGCCCGACCGAAGGGAAGACCATGAGCACCCACACCCCGCCCGCCCCGTACCCCCACCTGCTGCGCTGGCTGAGCGGCGAGACCCCCGACACCGCGAAGACCGCCGTCGAGCTCGCCGGACTGGCGGGCGGTCCGCACTACCAGCGGTTCCTGCTGGACCTGGAGGACGAGCGGGACGCCTTCCGCACGGCGCTGCTCGTGGCCTTTCCGCACCTCGACCTGGACAAGCCGGACTTCTCCGCAGCCGCGCACCCGCTGAAGCCCGTTGCCTCCCCGACGCTGAAGACGGCCGGGCCCGTCTGCCTGGCCTCCCTCGCCCTCGGCGAGGCGCGGGACGTCTTCAACCGCGCGCACCTGTGGACCGCCCCCGACGGGGTGCTGCGCTACAAGGGCGGCACGGTCTACGGGACGTCCGGGGGCCGCCGTGTGCGGTTCTCCGCCGACGCCGGCGGCCGGCTCTACGTCGCCTCCGCGACGCACCCGCTCAAGCTCTGGATCCGCAAGAACGGCCAGGACGCCACCGTCCAGCACATCTTCACCCTCGTGGCCGACCCGGGCGCAGGCGGCTACACCGCCTTCAGCGCGCAGGGCGACACCGCGTGGGAGGGCTCGCCGGGCGGCCAGTTGACCACCCCTCAGGGGCTGGTTCAGGTGATCACGAAGAGCGGCGCCTTCGGCTCCATCGCCTGGGGCGCCCCGTACTGCACGGCCGGCTGGGTCGAGTCCCTGATGCCGACCCTCAGCACCCGGGGCACGATCGCCGTGCCCGGCGGGACGGCGACGATCGGTCAGAACGTCCACTCGGCGCAGATCGTGGGCAGCGCCTGGCTCACGGGCGTCCCCAACCTCGACTGCAAGCCGGCCGACATGCCCGCGCAGTGGCGGGCCGACGTGGTCGCCACGCTCTGCCCCCTTGCGGCGAACCACGCCCAGCTGCGGCTGGTCAAGGAGTTCTGCGACATCCTGAAGTCGGCGACGCCGACCCCGTTCGTCGCGGGCGGCACCGACCTGGCGGCCCGCATCACTTACCTCCTGACGCGCCACCCGAACCGCCGGGCGGACCTGGAATCACTGCCCCGCATCAAGGAGTACTACAAGCAGTGCTTCTGAGCACGCAGAGCCCCCGCGCAGCGACCACGGCGATCGGTGCGCGGGGGTCTCCTGCCGGCCGTCCGGCTGCACCCCGACGGCGTGACCGCCTCAGGGGGCCTCCCACCGAGTCCGCCACCGGTACGGCGGACTCGGTGAACCGGCACTTCTTCCGTCCGGTCTTGCGGACTCAGACCACGGTGCCGAGAGACGTCCAGCCACCGCCGTTGTCGCCACCGTTGAAGAGGTAGACGACTGCGCTGTCACCGGTACCCGAGAGGATGTAATCGGCGTGGGTGTCGCCGTCGAAGTCGGCGAACTGCACCTTGCTCTGTGTCGTGGTCAGGCCGGTCGCGATCTGTCCGAGGGATGCCCAGCCGCCGTGCTGGTCACCGCCGCGGTTCAGGTAGACGTCGACGGCGCCGCTGGCGGCGATGCGGGTGTAGTCGGCACGGCCGTCACCATCCCAGTCCGAGAGTCGGACCCGCGACCGGTCGTTCGTGAGGCCACTGGCCACCTGGCCCAGCAACTGCCAGCCGCCACCCGTGTCGCCGCCGCGGTTCACGTAGACGGTGACGGCGCCGCTGTCGCTGATCGTGGTGTAGTCGGTCCTGCCGTCACCGTCGAAGTCGGAGAACCGGACCTGGTCCTGATTGGACGTGGTGCCCGATGCGACCTGGCCGCCGCCCGCCCAGCCGCCGCCGACGTCGCCGCCGCGGTTGAGGTACACGGTGAGGCTGCCGTTGGTGTTGACGAGGATGTAGTCGGCCTTGCCGTCCCCGTCCCAGTCCGCGAACCGGACCCGTGTGCGGTCGGTCGTGAGGCCGCTGGCGACGCGGCCGCCGTTCTGCCAGCCGCCACGGGAATTGCCGCCGCGGTTGAGCCTGACGTCCACCTGGCCGCCGTCGGCTATGAGGATCTGGTCGGGGCGGCCGTCTCCGTCCCAGTCGGCCCAGCGCACTCGGGCGGCGCCGCCGACCTCGTTGCCGGCCCGCGGAGCGGGGGCGTGCTTCGTCCATCCGTCGGTGACGGCCTGTTCAAGGGCATCGGAGTAGACGCGAGCCATTTTGACGTAGCCGGCGTCGTTGGGGTGCAGGTTGTCGGGCAGTTCCGTCGCCACGTCCAGCTTGGGCGGCTCCGCGTAGCGGAAGTGCTGGCCGGCCGCTCGGCGGGACGCCTCCTGCCCGCGGATGACCGCGTTGAAGCTGCTCGCGCGTTGCTCCTGGCCCACGGTGTCGGTCAGGAGGCCCTGGACGATGATCGTCACGCCCGGTTTGCGCGCCTGGATGGCGTCGATGAGCGTGGACAACCGGTTCGCCGCGGCGACCGGGTCGGTGCCCTGCGTACGCAGGTCGTTGATGCCCAGGTGGAGCAGGACGACATCGGGGATGGCGGCGGACTGCCACTGGGCGATGCTCGCACGGACCTGCTCGATGGTCCAACCGCTGTGGCCCTCGTTGTCGGGGTCGGCGACGGCGCCGGCGGAGCTGCTGCCGACGAAGTCGGGGAGGTACCGGGACTGCGCCGCCATGAGGTTCCACAGGGGCAGCCGGTACCCGGCGCCGCCGGAGCTGTTGACGCCCGAGGTTATGGAGTCGCCGAGAGGCATGATGCGTACGAGGGGCGGGGAAGGCTGCGGGGCCGCGGAGGACGGGGTGATGCCGAGAGCGAGGAGGGCGGTGCTTGCGAGCAGGGAAAGACTGAGGTGCGCGGTGCGCTTGATCACGAATCTGGGACCTTCGGTGCGGAGGGACTGCGAGCACACGGGGCGTCTACGCATGGCAGGGCTGAGCACACGGCCGGAAAGCCAGAGGATCTGGAGGAACCGGACGGCCGTGCGAAAGGATCAGCCGGTTACGCGGAGCTCGACGACGACCCGGCCCGTGGAGGCCAACGGGTCTCCGGCCACGCGCGCGTAGCTGTTCTTGTCGACCTCGAGGGTCGTGGTGTCGCTGCCCGAGGTGAGCTTGGCGCTCACGGAGTGCTTGCCTGCGTCGAGGGCGAAGACCCGGTCCAACTCGAAGGTGATCCGTCCGGTCTGCCCGCCCGTACTGAAGCAGTAGATGGGCTTCCGCTTTACTGCGGCATCCTCGTATGTGTAGACGCGGACTTGGGAGGTGCTGCTTCCGCATTCCGCGAGGGTGATGCCGCCGTCTCCGCGGATGAGTTTGATGCCGTCCTTCGCCAGGATCGCCGCCGAATTCGGGTACGGGGACTCGCTGGTCGAGACGGGCGCCGAAGGCGATGGCGAGGCCGATGCGGAGGGCGACGCGGGCGTTGATGCTGCACTCGACGGAGACGTCAGAGGGCTCGGGGGCGCCGCCGGATCAGCCACCGGTGAAGTGCGCGGCCCGTCGTCAGCGGCCGCATATGCACCGGCGGCACAGAGTGAGGTGACCGCTATGGCGGCGATGACAGGTTGACGCACACGGGAGAACACCGAGAGGGGTCCTTTCAGGGGTGGAGGATCGACAGTCAAAATATCCGAATACAGATCTTGAGACGTTAACCCATCCGGTCGATCAGCCGCTGAAATAAGCCTCCTGATGCCCCACCAGGTCTGGGTGAAGGTGTGGAATGCCGATCCTTCCTGCAGCGAACTCCGACGGCGCCCCTGCCGGTGAGGTGGCTGCCCGCCGTGAAGGGGGACGGTGATCGGCAGGTCAGATCGCCGGACGGGCGCCTACGAGTCGCCGGGAGGGGGCCGGGTCCCAGCCGGTCGGGCGGACGGCTTGCGCAGGTCGGGCGCTGCGCGGGGGGTCTACGTCTGGCGTGCCACCGCTTCGAGGACGAACGCGTGGCCCGCCGGGTCGGCGTAGCGGCGCACGGTGGTGCGGCTGCCGGGGGCGGCGCCGTCGTCCTCGGCGGCCACCGGGCGGGCCCCGAGGGAGACCGCCTCGCGCTCGGCCGCGTCGAGGCTCTCCGGGTCGACCAGGATGCTCAGGTGGGCCTGGTGCGAGCCTTCCGGGAGCGGCCAGCTGGGGGGCGCGTGGTGCGGGTCCCGGCGGACGCCGAGCACCACGCCCGCGGAGCCGGTGACGAGGATGAGGTCCCCGTCTCCCGGCGCCGGACCTGCGGTGGCGCCGAGGAGATCGGCGTAGAAGTGTGCGAGCAGCTCGGGCTCGGCGCTGTCGAGGACGAGGACGGTCGTCTTGGGTACGGTCATGCATCCCGTGTGCCCTCTGTCGGCACCCGTACGCGGAGAGTTGCCGGTCGGTGCGAGGACGCGCAGGCGGTCAGGAGCCTCATGCGCCGGGGCCGTCCGGCTTCCGACGATCGACGGAAATGGGCGGAAAACGCTTGGACGGCGTCAGCGACCCTGCGGGACACTGCCGTTCCTGTCCTGCCGCTCCAACAGCACAGGGTTGGTATGGGATCTCCTGAAGCACACCGAAATCCGCCGGGCAAGGGTCCGGTACTCCTCGCACTGCGCCACTACGGACGGGAGCTGGTCCGGCTCCGCCGGCTGGCCGTGCCCGCCATGCTGCTCCCGGCGCTGGGCAACATCGGCATCAACTACGTCGCGCCGCTGGTCGTCGCCAAGCTCGTCGGCCGGATCGCCGACGGCGGGAGCGCCGCCACGGGCATCGGCCAAACGCTGCCCTACGTCATCGCGTTCGCCGGCGTCCTGCTGCTGTCCGAGGCGCTGTGGCGCCTCGGGCTGCACTGCCTCAACCGCCTCGACGCCCACGGCGTCGAGCAGCTGTACGTCATCGGCATGGACGAGCTGTTCGCCAAGGACGCGGCGTTCTTCCACGACAACTTCGCCGGATCACTGACCAAACGCGTCCTGAGCTTCGCCTCCCGCTTCGAGGAGTTCGTGGACACCTTGACCTTCCAGGTCATGGGCAAGCTCGTCCCCCTGGTGTTCGGCTCGGTGGTGCTGTGGCACTACGAACCGCTCCTCGTCGTCGGGCTCCTGACGATGATCGTGCTGACGGGGCTGTGCGCGGCCCCGTTGATCCGCCGCCGCCAGGCGCTCGTGGACCAGCGCGAGGAGGCCCTCGCCCGGGTCTCCGGCCACGTCGCCGACAGCCTGATGAACATGGACACGGTCCGCGCGTTCGCGGCCGAGGAACGCGAGGCCGCCGAACACCGCTCGCGGGTCGCGGAATCACGGCGGCTCATGCTGCGCTCGTGGGACTACGGCAACCTGCGCATCGACACGCTCGTCGCGCCGATGTCCGTACTGACCAACGCGCTCGGCATGTTCGTCGCCGTCGGGCTCGCCGGGGGCGGGCACAGCGTGGAGACGGTCGTCGTCGCCTTCACCTACTACAGCAACGCCACCCGGATCATGTTCGAGTTCAACCAGATCTACCGCCGCCTGGAAAGCTCGATGACGGAGGCCGCGCAGTTCACCTCCCTGCTGCTGACCCCGCCGACCGTCCTCGACCCGAAGGTCCCGGAACCGCTGCGGTCCGGGGGCGCCGACATGCGCTTCGAAGGGGTGACCTTCGCCCACGGGGGTGCCGAGCCGCTCTTCGAGGGCCTCGACCTGGCCGTGCCCGCCGGGACGAAACTCGGACTCGTCGGCCGGTCCGGCGGGGGCAAGACCACCCTCACCCGGCTGCTGCTGCGGATGACCGACGTGGACGGCGGACGGATCACGGTCGGCGGCCAGGACATCAGCCGGCTGGCCCAGTCCGACCTGCGCGGTCTGATGGCGTACGTGCCCCAGGACCCGGCGATGTTCCATCGCACGCTGCGGGAGAACATCGCCTTCGCCCGGCCCGGAGCCACCGAAGCCCAGATCCGCCGGGCGGCCGAGGCGGCGCACGTCACGGAATTCGCCGACGCGCTGCCGGACGGCTTCGACACCATGGTGGGCGAGCGCGGAGTGAAGCTGTCCGGCGGACAGCGCCAGCGCGTCGCCCTCGCCCGGGCGATCCTGCGCGACGCGCCGATCCTGCTGCTGGACGAGGCCACCAGCGCCCTCGACTCCGAGAGCGAGATCCTCGTCCAGGACGCGCTCTGGCGGCTGATGGAGGGGCGGACGGCGCTCGTGGTGGCGCACCGGCTCAGCACGGTCGCCGGCATGGACCGGCTCGTCGTCCTCGACCGCGGGCGGATCGTGGAGCAGGGCAGCCACCAGGAGCTGCTCGCCGCGGAGGGCGCCTACGCGAAGCTGTGGCAGCACCAGTCGGGCGGCTTCCTCGACGACGTCCCCACCGGGACCGGCACGCGGACGGGGGCCGACCTGCCCTAGAGGTGTCCGCACAGTCCCGCCTGCCCTGCGGGCGGGACCGTGCGGAGACCCCCGCCCCAGTGGGCGGGAAGCGGGGGAGGGGGATCCCTGGATCCAGGGCCCTCCCATGGTCACCGCCCCCGACGGTCGTGTCGAACGGGCGGCCGGGTCGTGCGGCGGTCACGGCCCGTGCTCCGGCTCCGGGAGGCGGCGGTCCGCCGGTCGGCAGACGATGGAGGCGTGCAGGTGTCCGAGGAGTGAGCCCCGTGAACGAACCGTGATGAACGAGCCGCGATGAACGAGCCTTGATGAACGAGCACATCCCGGTCGACGAGCTGATCAGCAACGCCGCACAGGCCGCCGGCGGCTGGCTGGGCGCGCTGCCCGTCGCGCTCGTGGCCACCGGCGGCGACGGGACGATCGTGCGCTGGAACCAGGTCGCGCAGGAGCTGCTCGGCTACACCCCGCCCCAGATGCTCGGCCGCAACATCGCCGACCTGCTGCACCCGGGCTCCGACCGCAGCCTCGGCCGCTCCCTGTGGGAGGCGGCCGCCTCCGGCCGGGGCGTCATGGGCACCGTCACGGCCTGGCACCGCGACGGGCATCCCATCGAGGTGGAGATCTGGGCCTCCCCCGTGTCCGACCGGCAGCACGGCTCTACGGTGCTGGTCTTCGCGGCCGACGCCCACGCGGCCCGCCGCATCCGCGGGTCGTCGGCGGTCTGGGACGGCCTCTTCGCCCGCTCGCCCGTCGGCATCGCCATCCTCGACACGCAGCTGCGGTTCTTGCAGGTCAACGCGGCTCTCGAGGCCATGAACGGGCTCCCGGAGTCGGCGCACGTGGGGCGCCGCCTGGCCGAGCTCCTCCCCGAGGTGAACGCGCTGGAGATGGAGGAGGCCATGCGGCAGGTCCTGGAGACGGGGAAACCGCTCCTCGACCGCCGCCGCGTCGGACGGACGCCCTCGGAGCCGGACCACGACCGCGTGTGGTCGTGCTCCTACGTCCGGGTGGAGGACCCCGCCCACATGCCGATCGGGGTGATCGCCTCCCTCGTCGACATCACCGATCAGCAGCGCGACCACGTCGAAGCCGAAGCCGGCCGGCGCCGGCTGGCCCTGCTCAGCGAGGCCAGCATGCGCGTCGGCTCCAGCCTGGACCTGGAGCGCACCGCGCAGGAACTCGCGGACCTCGCCGTCCCGCGCCTCGCCGACGCCGTCACCGTCGACGTCCTCGACGCGCTGGCCCGCGGCGACGAACCCGGCATGGGGCTCACCGGCGGCGTCGACCTGCGCAGGCTCGGCCGGGCGCCGCTGTCCGGATCCCGGCTGACCGACATCCTCGCGCCCCTCGGCCGCACGCTGACCTTCCCCCCGAACGCCCCCTACACCCAGGCCCTCGCCGCCCGGCAGCCCTTCCTGATCGCCCGCCTGGACGAACAGACCGTGGCCCCCGCCGCCCGGCACACCACCAAACCCGCGCAGCTGCTCACGGTGGGAGTGCACTCCTTCGTGATGGCCCCCCTCGTGGCCCGGGAATCCGTACTCGGCCTCGCCACCTTCTACCGCACCCGCCCGGTGGGGCCCTTCACCGCCGAGGACGTCACCCTCGCCGGCGAACTCGCCGCCCGCGCCGCCCTCAGCATCGACAACGCCCGGCTGTACCACCGTGAGCACGAGACCGCCGTCATCCTCCAGCGCAGCATGCTCCCGCAGCACATCACCCCGCCGCCGGGCATCGAGGTCAGCCACCGCTACCTGCCCGCGAGCGACGTCAACGAGGTCGGCGGCGACTGGTACGACGTCCTCGCCCTGTCCGGCGGCAAGGCGGCCCTGCTGATCGGCGACGTGATGGGCCACGGCATCGCCGCCGCCGCGGTCATGGGCCGGCTCTCCGCCTCCGTACGGTCCCTCTCTCGGCTGGACCTCTCGCCCGTACAGCTGCTGCACCAGCTGGAGGCCGCGCTCGCCGACCTCGCCGAACCGATGCTCGCCACCTTCCTCTACGTCGTCTGCGACCCGGCCGCGGGACGCTGCACCGTCACACGCGCCGGGCACCCGCCGCCCGCCCTCGCGCTCCCCGACGGCACCGTCCGGCTCCTGGACACCCCGCCCGGGGTCCCGCTGGGCGTCGGCGGCATCGCGTTCACCCCCGTCGAGGTCGAGGTGCCGCCGGGCAGCCTCCTCGTGCTCTACACCGACGGACTCATCGAGGCCCGGGGCAGCGACCTCGACGAGCGGCTGGCCGAGCTGATGCAGCTGCTCGCGGACCCGCAGCGCCAGCTCGACCACCTGTGCGACTCGCTGATCACCCACCTCGTCCCGGCGGCGGCGGACGACGACATCGCCCTGATGGTCGCGCGGGTCGGCGGCTGACGTCGGCCCGCGCGGCCGACCGGGTCAGTTCCTGCCGAGGAGCCCGTTCATCCGGGTGATCTCGGCGCTCTGGGAGCCGACGATGGCGGCGGCCATGTCCTTGGCGGGCTGGTACCTGCCGTCGGACTGCTCCGTCCTGGCCATGGCCACGGCACCCTCGTGGTGCTTGACCATCAGCTCGAGGAACGCGGTGTCGAAGGCCTTCCCGGAGGCCTTCGCCAGCTGCTCCATCTCCTCGCCGGTCATCATCCCGGACATCGGGTGGCCGCTGTGCCCGCCGTGCCCGGAGTCCGCGGCGGGAACCTGCTCGCCCCAGGAGGACAGCCAGCCGGACAGGGTCGTGATCTCCGGGTCCTGGGCCTTCCTGATCTCCTCGGCCAGTGCCTTGACCTCGGCCGATGCGGCGCGGGTCGCGGCGAGGGCGGCCATCTCGACCGCCTGCCGGTGGTGCGGGACCATCCCCTGGGCGAAGGCGGTGTCGGCGGCGTTGTGCGCGGCCCGGGAGGTGTCGCCGGAAGGCCCGGCCGACGCGGAGGCGGGGGCGGACGCCGTGCTGCCGGCGCCGTGGCCGTCGTGCGCCGTGTCGTCGGCGCCGTCCTTCGCGCCGCAGGCGGCGAGGACGAGGGCGGCGGTGGCGGTGGCGGCCACGGCGGTGGTGCGGCGGATCAGGGAACGCTTGACGGTCATGAGGGTGCTTCTCCTGTGCTGGGGGCGTAGGGGTGGGCTCGCCGGCGGGAGCGCCGGCCGAAGCCGCCCTATACGCGCAGGAGTTGCAGTTCGCTGAGGGAGGGAGGCGCACGCCCGCACGCCGCGGCCCCGGGAACGATGCCGTGCGGGGCCCCGTCCGCGGCGGGGACCGGGCCGGGCGCGGCCGCCGGCGCGTGCAGGACCGGGGCACCGCTGGTGCCGGATGCCGCACAGGTGGGGTCGGCGTGCTGGGCGTGCCCCCCGCCGGGCGCGTCGGGTACCGGGGCGCCGGCATGGGCGCAGTCGCAGGGGTCGGCCGCCGGGTGCCCGGCTGCGGCGGCGTGGGCCGCCGCGTGCGCGGCGGCCGGCGGGACGGCTCCCGGGCCGAGTCCGTGCATGGCCACGAGTCCCGCGAGCACGGCCAGGACGAGGAGCAGCCGTGCGGGCGGCCCGGCGGGCCTCCCCGCGCGTCCGGCCCGCGTACTCGTCCTCATGGCGGCATCGTAGGCGACCCCGGACCGGTACTCCAAAGGGGTAGGGGGTATGCGCCGGGCCGGTCCACTCGGACGGGCCCGTGGCCCACGGTCCTGAGAGCCGCCCGCGATACCCACGTGCCGCCCGGGCCGCCCCGGCGATCCCGCACGGCCCTCGACCACCCCGAGGTGCCGCGGGCGGCTCTCAGGACGGGCCGACCGGGCGGCCGGAGTGGAGTTCCAGCGGGCCGGTGCCCTCCGCCAGGGCGGTCAGGCAGGCCTTGATCTGCCGGCGCAGCTTCGGTTTGACCAGCCCGCGCAGCTCGTCCCGGCGTGCCGTACGCCACTCCAGCAGCTCGGCGGGCGGCAGCCGGATCGCGGCGAGTTCGGCCGGGCCGAGGACCCCGCCGTCGTACAGGAACCGGATCCGCGCCGGGTAGCCGGGCCGGTGGGTCCAGTCGACGGCGAGGAGGCGGCCCGGATCCCGGTCCAGGCCCGTCTCCTCGCGGACCTCGCGCGCCGCCGCGTCCCGCGGGGTCTCGCCGAGGTCGCTGTCGACGCCGCCGCCGGGGAGCAGCCAGCGGCCCGGCTCGCCGTAGCCGGGACGGACGAGCAGGACCCCGCCGCCCCCGTCGGTGAACAGCACGTTCGCGGCGGTGAGCGCCTTGGGCCGGGCCGCGCGGTGCCCGGCGGAGTCGTAGCGGCCCGCGTGTTCCAGGGCCGCGCGGTCCGCCGGGTCCAGTCCGGCCGGGGAGCCGGGCTGCGGCACGCCGCCGACCAGGTGTGCCACCGAGCCGGAGTGCAGCGCGGCCAGCCCGGCGCGCAGCCGGGGCGCCAGCCGGTCGGACAGCTGCTCCGCGGCCTCCTCGGGGGTGAGCCAGCGGGCTTCGGTGACCTCGCCGTCGGCGAAGGCGATCCCCTCGGCCCCCGCACCGGTCAGCGGGCCCACGAGGTACACGTGGACCACGATCGAGCGGCCGAGCGCGCCCGGCGGGCAAGAGTCCACGGCCAGCAGCCGGCCGACCGGAACGGACAGGTCCAGCTCCTCCTTCAGCTCCCGGGCCAGGCCTTCTTCCGGGGTCTCGGTGTCCTCCACCGTGCCGCCGGGCAGTTCGAGGCCGTCCTTGTACGAGGGGGTGAGGACGAGGACCCGGCCCCGCGCGTCCAGGACGATCCCGGTCGCGGCGACGAGCGGGGCCGCCTGGGCGGCGTAGTAGGCGCGCACGGCCTCGGGCGACGGGCGGTCGGGCACGGCGGCGGCTCCGGGAGGGGGGGGCTCGGGCGTCACGGCATCGGTGACCGGGCGGGGCCCCGGGGGCGGGGCGTACGGGAATCAGTACCACGTCCGGGCCGGCCGGACGCCCCGGCCGGGCCCTGCGGGACGGCCCGGTTGCGGCACCGGTCGCGCAGGTCAGGCCCGTACGAGGAGCAGCCCGCCCATCGTGACCATCGTCGCGGCGACCAGCCCGTCCAGCACCCGCCAGGCGGCGGGCCGCGCCAGCAGGCCGCTGAGCAGCCGGGCCCCGTAGCCGAGGGTGCTGAACCAGATCAGGCTGGCCAGTCCGGCCCCCGCCCCGAACGCCCAGCGCAGATCGCCCCGGTCGGCGGCGAGCGAGCCCACCAGCAGGACGGTGTCCAGGTAGACGTGCGGGTTGAGCCACGTCATGGCCAGGCAGGTGAGCACTGCCGCGCGGACGGACCCGGCGGTGGCGCCGCCGGCGTTGAGGGCCGCGCCGGGTGCGGGACGCAGCACGCGCCGGGCGGCGAGGATCCCGTAGCAGATCAGGAAGCCGCCGCCGGCGACCGCGACGGCCGTCAGGGCGGCCGGCCAGGCGGTGACGAAGGCGCCGACGCCGGCCACGCCGAGGCCGATGAGGACCGCGTCGGACACGGCGCAGATGGCGACCACCGCGAGGACGGCGTGCCGGCGGGCGCCCTGGCGCAGCACGAAGGCGTTCTGCGCGCCGATGGCCACGATGAGGGACAGGCCGGTGCCGAAACCCGCCAGGAGTGCTGTGGTGATGCCGTTCGTCATGGCTCCGACCGTAGGGAGCGCGCGGCGCCGCGTACAGCTAAAGATTTTTACGTATCATTAGCCGTCGTGATGGACGAGCTTCCCCTGGACCAGGTCCGGACCCTGCTCGCGGTCGTGGACGGGGGCACCTTCGACGCCGCCGCCGCGGCGCTGCACGTGACGCCGTCCGCCGTCAGCCAACGGGTCAAGGCGCTGGAACAGCGCACCGGCCGGGTGCTGCTGATGCGGACCAAGCCGGTGCGGGCGACCGAATCCGGCGAGGTGGTCATCCGCTTCGCCCGGCAGCTGTCCAGGCTGGAGCGGGACGCACGCGCCGAGCTGGGCATGGGGATGGCCGACGGGCTGGGCCCGGTCCGGCTGCCCATCGCGGTCAACGCGGACTCGCTGGCCACCTGGTTCCTGCCCGCGCTGACCCGGGTGCCGCAGGATCCGCCGATCTGCTTCGAGCTGCACCGCGAGGACGAGTCCCACACCACCGCGCTGCTGCGGGAGGGGCAGGTCATGGCCGCCGTCACCTCCTCGCCCGACCCCGTGGCCGGGTGCACGGTGCGGGCCCTGGGGCTGGCCCGCTACCTGCCGGCGGCGAGCCCGGCCTTCGCCGCCCGGTACCTGACGGGGGATCCGCGGCGGGACCTGGCGGAGGCCCCGCTGATCGTCTTCGACCGGCGCGACGTCCTCCAGGACGACTTCGTCCGCGCCCTCACCGGCGGCGCCTCGCCGGCCTCGGCCGCGCGCCACCTCGTACCGACCTCCGAGGGGTACCGCGACGCCGTGGCCGCCGGTCTCGGTTGGGGGCTCGTACCCGAACCGCAGGCCGAGCCGCTGCTGGAGACCGGCGCGCTGGTGCCGCTGGCGCCGGGGCGGTGGCTGGACGTACCGCTGTACTGGCAGCAGTGGAAGCTGGACTCGCCCGCGCTGGCGCTGGTCGCCCGCGTGGTCGCCGAAACGGCCATGGAAGCGCTGCGCCCGGCTTAGGTCGTGGGCCCGCGGGCGGCGGCCGCGCGGACCACCCGCCGGACGTGCATCTACGCTTGTGCCCCGTCAGATGGTCGAGACGAACGACCGGTCGTGGAACGGAGCATGTGGTGCCAGCGGGCCAAACGGGGGAAGCGAACGACGGGGACCTGATCGGCAAGGTGCTGGGGGGCCGCTACCGGGTGACCTCCGTGGTCGGCCGCGGCGGCATGGGCGTGGTCGCGCGGGCCGTCGACGAACTGCTCGCCCGCGAGGTCGCCGTCAAGGTCGTACGGGCGTACACCGACGCGGGCGACGCCGAACTGGCCGATCTGCGCACCCGGATGGAGCGCGAGGCACGGGCCGCCGCCCGCATCCGGCATCCCGGCGTGGTCACCGTGCACGACGTCACGCAGGAGCAGGGGCTCCCCGTCATCGTCATGGAACTCGTCGACGGGCCCTCCCTCGACGACTCGGTGACCCGGTACGGCGCCCTGGACGCGCACGAGGCCGCCGCGATCGGCGCCAAGCTGATGGACGCCCTCGACGCCGCGCACCGGGCGGGCGTCCTGCACCGCGACGTGAAGCCGGGCAACGTGCTGCTGGAGCGCGGAGGCCGGGTCGTGCTCACCGACTTCGGCATCGCCACCATGGACGCCTCCGGTGACGAGGCCATGGCGAAGCTGACCCGCAGCGGTGAACTGGTCGGCTCGCTCGACTACCTGCCGCCGGAGCGCGCGCAGGGCAAGGAACCCGGTCCGGCCTCGGACATCTGGTCGCTCGGGATGACCCTGTACGCGGCGGTGGAGGGCGTCTCGCCGTTCCGCCGCACCTCGGTGTGGTCCACGCTGGCCGCGATCATCGGTGATCCGCTGCCCGAGCCCCGGCGCGCGGGGCCGCTCGCCCCGGTGCTGCGGGCGCTGATGGCGAAGGAGCCGGAGCACCGGCCCACCGCCGACCAGGCCCGCGCGATGCTGCGGCGGGTGGCGGAGGGCGGCGGGGCGCACCCCGCTCCGGCTCCCGCCTGGGCTCCGGCACCCGCCCCGGCACCCGCCCCGGGTCCCGCTCCCGCCGCGGGACCGGGCCCGGATCCGCGGGGCCCCGTGGCGGCGGCCGCCGCCGTTCCGCCGGCCGCGGGCACGCCGTCCGGCGCGGCGACCGCCCCGGTTCCGGGCTTCGGGCCTCCGCCCCCGCTCGGTGCCGGAACGTTTCCTCCCCAGCCGTACGCCCCCGGCCCGCAGCCCGGCGGATTCCCGCCGCAGGGGCCCCCGCCCGGACAGCCGCTCCCGGCCACGCGGGCCGCGGACCCGGCGCGGCGCCGCGGCCGGGCCGCGATGGCCGTCGCGGTGGTCGCCGTACTCGCCGCCGGCGGCGTCACGTACGCCCTCACCTCGGGCGGGGACGGCACGGCGCCGACGGCAGCCCCCACACCGGCGCCCGCGGGCGGCTCACCCGTGGCCGGCGGACAGCCCGGCCCGCCCACTCCCGGCCCCTCGCCCTCGGTCTCCGGGCCCTCCGCGAAGCCCTCCGCCACCCCCTCGAAGAAGCCCGGCACCCCCTCGCCCTCCGGGACGGGGCCCACGCCCGCGCCGGGGAAGCCGAGCCCCGTACCGACGGGCTGCGCCGGCTGGACCCACAAGGATCCGAAGCCGGGCACCTACGGCTACATATCCGGCGACCACCACCTGCTGGCCGCCCCGTACCAGCAGTGCGCCCAGGGCGCGCTGGTCAAGAACGGCACGAAGCTCTGGTACCACTGCTACATCGTCAACTCCTACGGCAACCAGTGGACGTTCGTGCGCGTGGAGGGGACCAACACCACCGGGTGGCTGTACAACCGCGACCTCACCCGCCAGAAGGGCTCGTCCCCGCCGTGTTAGCCCCGCGCCGCCGGCCGCCCTACGCTGCGGGCATGGAGTCCTACAGCATCGGTCAGGCGGCCCGGCTGCTCGGCGTGAGCGCGGACACGGCCCGGCGGTGGGCCGACGCCGGCCGCTTCCCCACCCGCCGCGAGGGATCGCGGCGCACGGTCGACGGGCCGGACCTTGCGGCGTTCTGCGTAGAGGCCGCGCAGGAGGGTAGCGGAGAGGGGGAGGAAGCCCCGTACACCTCGGCCCGCAACGCCTTCCCCGGCATCGTCACCGGTGTGAGACTCGGCACCGTCGACGCCCAGGTCGAGATCCAGGCCGGCCCGCACCGCATCGTGTCCCTGCTCACGCGCGAGGCGGTCGAGGAGCTGGGCCTGGAGGTGGGCGCGCGGGCCACCGCGCGGGTGAAGTCCACCAGCGTCCTGGTCGACCGGGGCTGACCCCGGCCGGCGCCGGGAGCACGAGGGCGTGGCGGAGCCGTCGGCGGGCGGTGGCAGACTGGCCGCTGATCCGCCGAAGGGGAGTACGTCCGTGTCCATGTTCAGCAACCTGCGCCGCGCCGTGCGCCGCGGCTACCGGCGGGCCGTCGACCTCAGCCACCCTGCCCGTTCCCCGCTCGGCAGCGCCGTCGTCAACTGCGTGGTCTACGTCGACGGGGTCCGCCAGGACGGTTGCGGCGAGGTGGAGGAGGCCCTGCGCCGGGTCCGCAAGACGGGCGCGGGCTTCGTCTGGATCGGCCTGCACGAACCCTCGCAGGAGGAGATCGCCGGGCTCGCCGAGCTCTTCGGCCTGCACCCCCTCGCCGTCGACGACGCCGTCAACGCCCATCAGCGGCCCAAGGTCGAGCGGTACGACGAAACCCTCTTCGCCGTCTTCAAGACCGTCCGCTACGTCGAGCACGAGGAGCTGACCGCGACGAGCGAGGTGGTGGAGACCGGCGAGCTGATGGCCTTCATCGGCGAGGACTTCGTCATCACCATCCGGCACGGCGGCCAGGGCACTCTCGGTCCCGTCCGCGAGGCCCTGGAGTCCGAGCCCGAGCAGCTGGCCAAGGGCCCGGCGGCCGTCCTGCACGCCATGGCGGACCACGTCGTCGACGACTATGTGGCGGTCACGGACGCCGTGCAGAGCGACATGGACGCCGTGGAGACGGCCGTGTTCAGCGAGCACGGCAGCCGCGGCGACGCGGGCCGGATCTACCAGCTCAAGCGCGAACTCCTCGAACTGCGGCGGGCGGTGGCTCCGCTCGGCCGGCCGCTCCAGCACCTCGCCACGCAGCCGATACCGGTGATCCCGCCGGAGGTCCGCGCCTACTTCCGCGACGTCGCCGACCACCTGACCCGGGCCACCGAGCAGATCGGCGCCTACGACGGCCTCCTCGACTCCATCCTCCAGGCCCACCTCGCGCAGGTGACGGTCGCCCAGAACGAGGACATGCGCAAGATCACGGCCTGGGCGGCCATAGTGGCCGTGCCGACCATGGTGTGCGGGGTCTACGGCATGAACTTCGAGCACATGCCCGAACTGCACTGGACGTACGGGTACCCGCTGGTGCTCGCGGTGATGGCGGTCGCCTGCCTCGTCCTGCACCGGGGTTTCCGGCGGGCCGGCTGGCTCTGACGGCCCGCCCGGTGGAGCGTCCCGGGGCCCGAGCGCGCGGACCGGCGGCTTCCGGTCGTGTCCGGCCGGGGGGGTGTTCCCCGTCTCCGGTATCTGGTAGGAAAGTTTCCTAATGGACAGGGAAACTCAACCACCGTTCGGAGGCACTGTGTTCACCCCCCACCGAAAGACGATGACGGCCGCAGCCCTGCTCGGCGCCGCCCTCCTCGCCGTCCCGGTCGCGGCGCACGCCACCGCCGCGCCGGCGGCCGCCCCAGCCGCTCCCGCGCCGGCGGCCGCCGCGGCCGCCGCCACCGGACTCGACGACCCGGCGAAGAAGGACATCGCCATGCGGATCGTCTCCAGCGCCGAGAACTCCTCCCTCGACTGGAAGGCGCAGTACAAGTACATCGAGGACATAGGCGACGGCCGCGGCTACACCGCCGGCATCATCGGCTTCTGCTCCGGCACCGGCGACATGCTCGACCTCGTCGAGCATTACACCCGGACCGCCCCCGGCAACGTGCTCGCCCCGTACCTCCCCGCCCTGCGCAAGGTCAACGGCACCGACTCGCACGCCGGACTCGACCCGGACTTCACCCGGGACTGGGCGAAGGCGGCGCAGGACTCCGCGTTCAAGAAGGCCCAGGACCACGAGCGCGACCGCGTCTACTTCGATCCCGCCGTCCGGCAGGGCAAGGCCGACGGGACCGGCACCCTCGGCCAGTTCATTTACTACGACGCCATCGTCATGCACGGCGACGGCGGCGATCCCACCAGCTTCCGCAACATCCGCAAGCGGGCCCTGGCCAAGGCCAAGCCCCCGGCCCAGGGCGGCAACGAGACCGCCTGGCTGAACGCCTTCCTCGACGCCCGGGTCTGGGCCATGAAGCAGGAAGAGGCGCACAGCGACACGTCACGCGTCGACACCGCCCAACGGGTCTTCCTGAAGAAGGGCAACCTGAACCTGGACACCCCGCTCGACTGGAAGGTCTACGGCGACCCCTACCGCATCGGCTGAGGAACCCCCCGGGCGCGGCGGCGCACCGCCCACCCGGCGAGCACCGCCGCGCCCGCCAGCCCGTACGCGAGCTCCCCCACCGCCCCGCCCGCGAGCCCCCCGCCGACGTACACCGCGGCCCCCGCCGGCGCCACCCCCAGCCACTCGCCGCGCCCGTCCAGCGCGACCAGCGCCACCAGCAGCAGCGCGTACCAGGAATACCCCGGCGTCATCAGCAGGAAGGCCGCGCCCGTCACCAGCAGGGCGCCGCTCCACGGCCGTTCGGGATCGCCGCGCCGCCACACGTACGCCACCACCGCGAGCATCCCGAGCACCACCGCCGGCACCGCCCAGGAATCCGGCAGCACCAGCCGCAGCAGCGCGTAGCGGCCGCCCGCGCCCGGATCCCCGTACCCCTCCTCCTCGGCGTAACCCCCCAGATAGCCGAAGACCGAGGACCGCGACGCCAGTACGTACGGCAGGTACACCAGCCCCACCACCGCCGCCACCGGCACCAGCAGCGCCGCCGCGTCCCGCCCGCGCCGTACGCCGGCCAGCGCGCCCGGCAGCAGGACCGCGGGCAGCAGCTTCGCCGCGACGGCCAGCCCGAACAGCGCCCCGCCCAGCGCCCGCCGGCGCACCACCACCCCCAGCGCCGCCACCGACAGCAGCACGGCGAGCACGTCCGCGTGCGCGTTGTTCACCGCCTCCACCGCCACCGCCGGGCACCACGCCCAGTACGCCGCCGTACGCGGCAGCGCGCGCCGGCGGCGCAGCACCACCAGCAGCGCCGCGGTGACCCCGAGCGACAGCAGGGCCCCGCCGGCCTGCAGGGCCTTGTGGCGCACCCCCGCCGGCGAGAGGGCGTGCACGAGGGCGAAGTACCCCTCGGCGACGGGCGGGTAGAGGGTGTGCACGGCCGGCCGGTTGATCCGGGTGCACACCCCTGGCTCCACCGCGACACGGTCCGGGCCGGCGCAGGCCGCCGCGCCGCGCGGGAACAGCCAGTCGTCGCGCAGGTCCCGCAGCGCGGGATCCGCGGGGGCGTGGTCGTACGGCGAGACCCCGGCGGCCTGCACCCGGCCGTCCCAGGCGTAGCGGAAGGAGTCCGTACTGGTCAGCGGCGGCCCCGTCAGGCCGGCCGCGGCCACCAGCAGCGCCCCCGCCGCCACCAGCGGGACCACGTACCGGCCGGGCACCCGGCGCAGCGACCAGGCGGCCGCACCGAACAGCGCCCAGGCGGCGGCGTACCGCAGGAGCAGCCCGCCGGGGTCGGCGGCGTAGCCGTCGTAGCGGACGGCGGTGACGAGCACGGCGGCCAGGGCGGCGAGCAGCAGCAGGGTCACGGTGACCGGGATCCGGGCGTTCATGCGGGCAGCCTGGCAGCGCGGGGTGCCGCCGGGGGCGTGACCCGGCCCGGCGTCCGCGTTCCGTAAGGTGTCGGACGGCCCGCGCGACGCGGTACGGCGGTGTGATGGGGGACATGACTTCCGACCCGCCGCCGGACCCCGGGCCCCCGGCCTCCCCCCGTCCCGTGCCCCCCGCCCCGCCGCGCTCCCTGCGCTCCCGGCTCCGCGTGCCGGTCCCGGTGCTCGCGGCCGTCCGGCCGCCCGTGTTCGCCGGGCGGCTGCACGACGCCCGCACCGCCACCGCCGTCGGGCGCTGGCTGGGTGCGGCGGTCGCCGTCTGCTTCCTCACCGGGCTGATCAGCCACTACCTCCAGCACCCGCCCCCCTGGGCCGCCGACGCGCTGCCCAGCCGGCCCGTATGGGGCTACCGCCTCACCCAGGGCCTGCACGTCGCGACCGGGCTCGCCGCGATCGTGCTGCTCCTGGTCAAGCTGTGGGCGGTGTACCCCAGGCTCTTCCTGTGGCCGCCGCTGCGCGGCGTACGGCACGCGCTGGAGCGGCTGTCGGTGGCCGTGCTGGTGGCCGCCGCCGTCATGGAGGTCTTCACCGGCCTCCTGAACATCGTCCAGTGGTACCCGTGGCCGTTCGGCTTCATCCAGACCCACTTCGCCCTCGCCTGGGTCGTGGCCGGCTCGCTCCTGCTGCACGTCGCCGTCAAGGCCCCCGAGATCAGGGCGCACTGGAGCCGCAGCTCGCCCGGCACTCGGCAACTCGCCCCCGAGGACGGCCCGGACCGCCGTTCGCTGCTCCTCGGAGCCGGCGCGGCCGTCGGGGCCGTCACCGCGACCACCGTCGGACAGGCCTTCACCCCGCTGGCCGCGCTGGACCTGCTCGGGCCGCGCCACCCCGGGCACGGGCCGCAGGGCCTGCCGGTGAACCGCACGGCCGCGGCCGCGGGAGTCGGCCCCGAACGGCTGCGGGACTGGCGGCTGGAGGTCCGCGGCCCGCTCCCGTACAGCCTCACCCTCCCGCAGCTGCGCGCCCTGCCGCGGGCCGGGGCGCGGCTGCCGATCGCCTGCGTGGAGGGGTGGAGCAAGGAGGCCCGCTGGAGCGGGGTGCGCGTCCGCGACCTGCTCGCGCGGGCCGGGGCCCCGCCGGGCGCCGGCCTGCGCGTCACCTCGCTGGAGACCGGCGGCGCGTACCGGGTGACGGAGATGGGCCGCGACTACGCCGAGGACCCCCTCACCCTGCTCGCGCTGGAACTCGGCGGGCAGGAGCTGTCCCTGGACCACGGCTATCCGGCGCGGATCATCGCACCGAACCGGCCCGGGGTGCTCCAGACCAAGTGGGTCACGCTGCTGGAGGTGCTGTGACGGTCTACCGGTACGCGCTGGGGGCGCTCGGCCTGCTGCTGATCGGGATCGGCGGGCGGTTGGTGGCGGGCCTGCCCGACCCCCTCGGCGTGCTCGTCTGGCTCGGCGGCGCGCTCGTCCTGCACGACGGGGTCATCGCGCCGCTCGTGCTGGGGGCCGGGCTGCTCGTCGCGGCGGGCCCCGGCCGGGGCGTCGTACGCGGGGCACTGGTCACCGGGGGCGCGCTGGTGCTGGTCACCCTGCCGGCGCTGCTGCGTCCGGGCACGCCGGTGAACCCTTCGGCGCTGCCGCTGCCGTACGGGCGCAACCTGCTGCTGGTCCTGGCGGGGGTGGGGCTCGCCGCAGGCGCGGCCCGGCTGCTGCGCCGCCGCCCGGCCCCTCCGCCGCGCGGCGCGGACGCCCCCGCCGCCCGGTGATTCCACGGCCGCTCGATGCCCGTTCGAGGAGTCCTCGCTCGTGGAGTGACAGCGTCGGGGCTGCAGGCTCCACTGGGACGAAAGGACAAAGGGAATGACCAAGTCAGGGCGCAGGTTCGGTACCGCCGGTGTGGTGGCCGCGGTCGTGGCCGCGATGATCGCCGTCGTGGGACCGCAGGGAGCCAGCGCGCAGGAGCAGGCGCGCCGCGGCTGGGACCACTTCGGGTTCGGCGTGTCCTGGGAGGAGTCCTACGGGTACTCCCAGGCCATCAGAGCCGGAGACACGGTCTACATCTCGGGGCAGCTGTCGCACGACGCGGCCGGGAACCTGGTGGGCGTCGGCGACTTCGAGAAGCAGGTGCGCACCTCGTTCGAGAACATGGACAAGGTGCTCGCGCACTACCGGATCCCGCGCAGCCAGATCGTCAGCATGAAGATCTACACCAAGGACCTGCGCAAGAACTTCGACACCGCCGCGAAGCTGCACAAGGAGTACGTCGGCAACCACCGCACGACCGACACCATCCTCGGCGTGACGGACCTGGCGTTCCCCGACCAGCTGGTGGAGATCGAGGCCGTGGCGCTGGTGAAGCCGCGCTCCTGACCGAGCGGGCCGCGCGGCACCGCCGCGCGGCCGCTCAGTGCGTCGCCCCGCGCCCGGCCCCCTCCGGGGCGCGGCCGCGGCGGGTGGTGGGACCGGTGTCACGTCCGGCGGAGTTCCGCGAAGACCCGGTCCGACGCCGACCAGCGGCCGCTCGCGGCCCAGCCGGAGGCGCCCGCGTGGGCGGCCAGCGCGGCAGCGCCCACGCGGGCCCAGGGGAACGGTGCCCCCAGCCCCGCCCCGCCGTCGGACACGCGGACCTCGCACCGCTCGTCCAGCTCCGCGTCCACGGCCGCGCACTCCACGATCAGCCTCCCGGCGGCCGCCACCACCCCCGACATCCGCGCGAGCAGGGCCGCCGGGTCGCCGCCGATGCCGATGTTCCCGTCGATCAGCAGCGCGGTGTCCCAACGCCCCTCACCCGGAAGGGGCTCGAAGACCGACCGCCGCAGCGCCGTGCCGCCCGCGCGGGCCGTACGGGCGACCGCCTCCGGGCTGACGTCGATGCCGAGCGCCCGGTGCCCCAGGGCCGCCAGCGCCGACACCAGCCGGCCGGGGCCGCAGCCGATGTCGAGGACCGCGCCCCGGCAGCGGCGCAGCACCGTGAGGTCGGCGCCGTCGGGCGCCTCGCACCAGCGCTCCACTTCCAGCGGCAGCAGCCAGCCGTCCCCGCGCCGCAGGAACAGCGGCCCCCGGCCGCTGCGCAGGGCCAGGGTGTACGGGTCGGCCGTCCAGGCCGCCGCGGCGCTCATCCGCGTACCGCCGGAGCCAGCTGCGCCAGCCGCGCCGCGAAGGCGCTCCCGGGGGCGCGGGACGCCACCAGGCGGGCGTCCTCGGCGGTGTCCACGTCCCGCAGCCGCGGCAGCCGCCCGATCCGCAGCCCGGCCGCGCGCAGCCGCTCGTACTGCACGGCCCCCGTCTCGGGCACCGACATCGGGACCCCGCGCAACAGGGCCGGGTCCGGCTCCGCGAGGCCCAGCGCCCAGAAGCCGCCGTCGACGGCGGGCCCGAACCAGGCGTCGTACGCCTCCCAGCCGACGGTCAGCAGCTCCGGCGTCAGCTGCGGGGTGTCCATGCCGATCAGCAGTGCCGGCCCGGTGCACGCCCCGAAGGCCGCCGCGAGCCGTTCGTCCAGGCTTCCGGCCGCCTGCGGGAGCACCTCGAAGCCCGGCGGCAGCCACGGCCCGGGCCGCCCCTCCAGGACGAGGACCCGCCGCGCGGCGGGGGCCGCGGCGACCGCGGCGAGCGTGTCGGCGAGGGCGGCCTCGGCGAGCGCGGCCGCCGCGGCGGGGGTGAACGGCGGGGTGAGGCGGGTCTTGACCCGGCCCGGCACCGGCTCCTTGGCGATCACGAGCAGGGTGGTCACCGGTCACCCCCGGCGGGGGTGCGGGGCGCGGCCGCCGGCTCCGCGAGGACCCGGCGCATGTCGCGCACGGCCTGCCACGTGCCCCGCCAGGTGCCGGTCACCTTCGACTTCCCGGCCCGGGGCAGGTACGGCACGTCGACCTCCCGGACCCGCCAGCCCGCGTCGGCGGCCCGCACCACCATCTCCAGCGGGTATCCGGAGCGGCGGTCGCTCAGGCCGAGGGCCAGCAGATCGGCGCGCCGGGCCGCCCGCAGCGGGCCCAGGTCGCGCAGCGGCAGTCCGGTGCGGCGGCGCAGCATTCGGGCCAGTGCCAGGTTCCCGGCCCGGGCGTGCGCGGGCCAGGCGCCCCGGCCGCGGGGCCGGCGCCGGCCCAGGACGAGGTCGGCCTCACCGGCGGCCACCGCGGCCGCGAAGCCGGTCAGCAGCCCCGGGTCGAGCGAGGCGTCACAGTCGCAGAAGCAGACGAGCTCCGCGTCGGAGGCGAGCAGCCCGGCGTGGCAGGCGGCGCCGAAGCCGCGCCGGGACTCCCGTACCACGGTGGCGCCCAGCCCGCGGGCGATCGCGGCGGACCCGTCGGTGGACCCGTTGTCCACGACCAGGGCCCGCCAGCCGCTCGGGATGCGGGCGAGCACCCAGGGCAGGGCCTCGGCCTCGTTCAGACAGGGCAGGACGACATCGACGCTCACGGTCACGGTCACGGGTTCACGGTAGGAACCGCGGGCCGGGAAAAGGGGCCGGTACTCCTTACGAAACGCGGACGTCGCCCCGGCCGGCCCCGGTGCGCGGTCCCGGCGGCCGCCCGCGGATGGGAGGCTGGGCGGCATGAGCAGCAGCAGGGAAGCAGCGCCCGCGCGGGTCCTCGTCGTCGACGACGACCCGACCGTCTCCGAGGTCGTCGCCGGCTACCTGCGGCGCGCCGGTTTCGCCGTGGAGGAGGCGGCCGACGGGCCCGCCGCCCTCGTTGCGGCCGGGCGGGTACGGCCGGACCTGGTCGTGCTCGACCTGATGCTGCCGGGGCTGGACGGGCTGGAGGTGTGCCGGCGGCTGCGCGCGGCCGGACCCGTACCGGTGATCATGCTGACGGCGCGGGGCGACGAGGACGACCGGATCACGGGCCTGGAGGTGGGGGCGGACGACTACGTCACCAAGCCGTTCAGTCCGCGCGAGCTGGTCCTGCGGGTCACGTCCGTGCTGCGGCGCAGCCGGGCCGCGGACCGGGCCCCCGTGCCCGGGCGGCTCACCGGTGCCGGGCTCTCGCTCGATCCCGCGACCCACCGCGCCACCCGAGACGGCCGCGAACTTGCCCTGACACTGCGGGAGTTCGACCTCCTCGCGCACTTCCTGCGGCATCCGGGACGCGCCCACGGGCGGGATGAGCTGATGCGGGAGGTGTGGGGCTGGGACTTCGGGGACCTGTCGACGGTGACGGTGCACGTACGCAGGCTGCGCGCCAAGGTCGAGGAGGACCCCGGCCGGCCGAGGCTGATCCAGACGGTGTGGGGCGTGGGCTACCGCTTCGACCCGGCGGGGGAGGGGGCGGCGTGAAGGACATCGCCCTGATCGCCCTCTTCGCGCTGGGCGGCGCCGCGTGCGCGGGGCTGCTCGGGGCCCTGGTGCTGCGGCTGGTCCGGCACCGGTCGGTGGCGGTCTCCCTCACGGTGATCGCCGCCGTCACCGTCACGGCCATGCTGGCCGGGACGCTCGCCGTCGCCCAGGCGATGTTCCTGTCCCCGCACGACCTCGGGGTGGTCACCCTGGTGGTGGCGATGGCGGCGGTGGTCGCCCTGGCCACCGCGCTGCTGCTGGGCCGGTGGGTGGTGGCGCGCAGCCGCGAACTCTCCCGCGCGGCGAGGGACTTCGGCGACGGCGGCAGCTTCGCGGCGCCGCCCGGGCAGACCACCGCCGAACTGGACGCGCTGTCCCGGGAACTGGCGGCGACCAGCGCCAGACTGGCCGCCTCCCGGGAGCGGGAGCGCGCCCTGGAATCCTCCCGGCGGGAGCTGGTCGCCTGGATCTCCCACGACCTGCGGACCCCGCTCGCCGGGCTGCGGGCGATGTCGGAGGCCCTGGAGGACGGGGTGGCGGCCGACCCGGCCCGCTACCACCGGCAGATCCGGACCGAGGTGGAACGGCTCGACGCGATGGTCGGCGACCTGTTCGAGCTGTCGCGCATCCACGCCGGGGCGCTGGCGCTCAGCCCGAGCCGGATGTCGCTGTACGACCTGGTCGGGGACGCCCTGTCCGGGGTCGACCCGCTCGCGCGGGAGCACGGCGTGCGGCTGGTGGGGGAGGGGGTGGAACGGGTCCCGGTGGAGGTCGACGGCAAGGAGATGACCCGGGTCCTGGCGAACCTGCTCGTCAACGCGATCCGGCACACCCCGGCCGACGGGACCGTCGCCGTCGCGGCCGCCGCCGAGCAGCGGGCCGGGGTGGTGGTGCTGTCGGTGACGGACGGCTGCGGGGGCATTCCGGCGGAGGACCTGCCGAGGGTGTTCGACACCGGGTGGCGGGGCGCGGCCGCGCGGACGCCGCCGGCAGGGGCGGGGCTGGGGCTGGCGATCGTGCGGGGGATCGTGGAGGCGCACGCGGGCCGCACCGCCGTGCGGAACGTGCCGGGCGGCTGCCGCTTCGAGCTCACCCTCCCCCTCCCGACCTGACCCGCCCCCCCCGGCACCCGGGCCGTGGTGTCAGGACGGGCGCAGGGGGGACGTGGCGAACTCCGTCATGCCCGCCGCGAAGTCCGTACGCGGCCGCCAGCCGAGTTCCTCCCGCAGCCGCCGCGAGTCCGCCGTGATGTGGCGGACGTCGCCCAGCCGGAACTCCCCCGTGACCACCGGTTCCGGGCCGCCGTGGGCCGCGGCGAGGGCCGCGGCCATCTCCCCGATCGTGTGGGGGTCGCCGCTGCCCGTGTTGTACGGCGTGAAGGCCCCGGCCGGGCGGGCGTCCAGCGCCTCCAGGGCCACCACGTTGGCCTCCGCCACGTCCCGCACGTGGACGAAGTCCCGCCGCTGGCCCCCGTCCTCGAAGACCCGCGGTGCCTCGCCCCGCGCCAGCGCCGAGCGGAAGAAGGAGGCCACCCCCGCGTACGGGGTGTCGCGCGGCATGCCCGGCCCGTACACGTTGTGGTAGCGCAGCGACACCGCCCGGCCCTCCACGGCGCGGGCCCAGGCGGCCGCCAGGTGCTCCTGGGCCAGCTTCGTCGCGGCGTACACGTTCCGGGGGTCGGCGGGTGCCTCCTCGCCGACCAGGCCCGGGGCGAGTTCCGCCCCGCAGGAGGGGCAGCGCGGTTCGAAGCGGCCCGCCGCGAGGTCGGCCGCCGGGCGGGGCCCGGGGCGGACCACGCCGTGGCGGGGGCACTCGTACCGGCCCTCCCCGTACACCACCATCGACCCGGCCATGACGAGCCCGCGCACCCCCGCCTCGGCCATCCCGGCGAGCAGCACCGCCGTCCCCAGGTCGTTCACGCCGACGTACTGCGGCGCGTCCGCGAAGTCCTTGCCGAGTCCCACCATCGCGGCCTGGTGGCAGACGGCGTCCACCCCGTGCAGGGCCGCCCGCACGGTGTCGGCGTCCCGTACGTCCCCGCGGACCGACCCTTCCCCGGCGAGCCGGGGCGGCGCGGCCGGGTGGGCGGCGGGGAGCAGGGCGTCGAGGACGACCGGGTCGTGGCCGTGCCGGCGCAGGGCGGTGACGATGTGGGAGCCGATGAACCCGGCCCCGCCGGTGACGAGTACGCGCATGCGCCGGACGCTACGCAGTCGCGCGCCGCAGCGGGGTCGGCCGCGCGCGCCCGTAAGGCTTCCGTCATTCCCGGCGGACTCCCGCCCTCTCCCGCCCCGGCCGGCGCACCCGCCCCAGGAATGCCCAAACGGCTCTGAAACCAAGGGAGTTGGCGACATCCGAGCACCCTCCAGTGGCTTGAACGCGATGGCCGGAGGGCATAACCGGTGCCCGGCCGCTTTCAGGCCGGGCCGTCGATGCCGTCCTTAGGGGGGACTCGTGCACTACTACGTCGACGTCATCAAGCGCTACGCGGACTTCTCCGGCCGCGCGCGCCGCCGGGAGTACTGGATGTTCGTCCTGTGCAGCATCCCGATCATGGTCGCGCTGATCGCGCTCGACTTCGCGCTCGGCAGCTACCCGGTCGTCTTCTACATCTACAACCTCGCCGTCTTCCTCCCCACCTTGGGCCTCACCGTCCGCCGCCTGCACGACACCGGCAGGTCCGGCTGGTGGTACCTGATCGGCCTCATCCCCTTCGTCGGCTGGATCGGGATCGTCGTCCTCATGGCCATCGAGGGCGACGCCGGACCGAACGAGTACGGCGCCAGCCCCAAGCAGCTCACCGCCTGAAAGGCGCGCACCGCGGCGCCGCCGCCGACCCCAGCGGTCGGCGGCGGCGCCTTTCGCGTCACCGCGTGACGTGCGTCTCCCCCCTCTTGCGGCAGGGGGCTGTCCAGACCGGCCGGATCACGAGATATCTTGATGTCGAGCAATGTTGCAGACGAGAGACGCAGACTGTGGAGCGGAGCATCCGGTGACTGACTCGACCATCATCTACACGCACACTGACGAGGCCCCGGCCCTCGCGACGTATTCCTTCCTGCCTGTGATCCAGGCCTACGCGTCGACGGCCGGTGTGAATGTCGAGACCCGTGACATCTCCCTGGCCGGTCGGATCATCGCCCTCTTCCCCGAGTACCTCGAGGAGAGCCAGCGGATCGCCGACGCCCTCGCCGAGCTCGGCGAGCTGGCGAAGACCCCCGAAGCCAACATCATCAAGCTGCCCAACATCTCGGCTTCGATCCCGCAGCTGAAGGCCGCGATCGCCGAGCTCCAGGGCCAGGGCTACGCCCTTCCGGACTACCCGGACGACCCGAAGTCGGACGAGGAGCGCGAGATCCGCGCCCGCTACGACAAGGTCAAGGGCAGCGCCGTCAACCCGGTCCTGCGCGAGGGCAACTCCGACCGCCGCGCCCCCGCCTCGGTGAAGAACTACGCCAAGGCCCACCCGCACCGCATGGGCGCCTGGACCCCCGAGTCGAAGACGAACGTCGCCACCATGGGCGAGAACGACTTCCGCTCCACCGAGAAGTCCACCGTGATCGCCGAGGACGGCACGCTGCGCATCGAGCACGTCGCCGCCGACGGCACCACCACCGTCCTGCGCGAGTCCGTACCGGTCCTGGCCGGTGAGGTCGTGGACGCGTCCGTCATGCACGTCGACGCCCTGCGCACCTTCCTGAACGCCCAGATCGAGCGTGCCAAGGCCGAGGGCGTGCTGTTCTCCGTGCACCTCAAGGCCACGATGATGAAGGTCTCCGACCCGATCGTCTTCGGCCACGTGGTCCGCGCCTTCTTCCCGAAGACCTTCGCCCGCTACGGCGAGACCCTGGCCGCCGCCGGCCTGTCCCCGAACGACGGCCTCGGCACCATCCTGAACGGCCTGGGCGCGCTCGCCGAGGGCGAGGCCATCAAGGCCTCCTTCGACGCCGAGCTCGCCGAGGGCCCCGCCCTCGCGATGGTCGACTCCGACAAGGGCATCACCAACCTGCACGTGCCGTCCGACGTCATCGTCGACGCCTCGATGCCGGCCATGATCCGCACCTCCGGCCACATGTGGGGTCCGGACGGCGCCGAGGCCGACACCCTCGCCGTCCTCCCGGACAGCAGCTACGCGGGCGTCTACCAGGCCGTCCTCGACGACTGCCGCGCCCACGGCGCCTTCGACCCGTCCACCATGGGCTCGGTGCCGAACGTCGGCCTGATGGCCCAGAAGGCCGAGGAATACGGCAGCCACGACAAGACCTTCGAGATCGCCGCCGCGGGCACCGTCCGCGTCGTCGACGCCGCGGGCAACACGGTCCTGGAGCAGGAGGTCGCCGCCGGCGACATCTTCCGCGCCTGCCAGACCAAGGACCTGCCGATCCAGGACTGGGTCAAGCTCGCCGTCACCCGCGCCCGCGCCACCGGCGCCCCGGCCGTCTTCTGGCTGGACGAGACCCGCGCCCACGACGCGCAGCTGATCGCCAAGGTCAAGACGTACCTCGCGGAGCACGACACCGAGGGCCTGACCATCGAGATCCTCTCCCCGGTCGAGGCGACGAAGTTCTCCCTGGAGCGCATCCGCCGCGGCGAGGACACCATCTCGGTGACCGGCAACGTGCTGCGCGACTACCTGACCGACCTCTTCCCGATCCTGGAGCTGGGCACCAGCGCCAAGATGCTGTCGGTCGTCCCGCTGATGGCGGGCGGCGGCCTCTTCGAGACGGGCGCCGGCGGCTCCGCCCCGAAGCACGTCCAGCAGCTGGTCAAGGAGAACTACCTGCGCTGGGACTCGCTGGGCGAGTTCTTCGCGCTGGCCGCCTCCTTCGAGCACCTGGCCACCACCACGGGCAACGCCCGCGCCCAGGTCCTCGCGGACACCCTGGACCGCGCCACCGGCACCTTCCTCAACGAGGACAAGTCGCCGACCCGTCGTCTCGGCGGCATCGACAACCGCGGCAGCCACTTCTACCTGGCCCTGTACTGGGCGCAGGAGCTGTCGCGTCAGATCGCCGACCCGAAGCTGGCCGCGGCCTTCGAGCCGCTCGCCAAGACGCTGGCCGAGCAGGAGCAGACCATCGTCGGCGAGCTCGTCGCCGTCCAGGGCTCCCCGGCCGAGATCGGCGGCTACTACCAGCCCGACCCGGCCAAGGCCGCCGCGGTCATGCGCCCCTCCGAGAGCCTGAACAAGGCGCTCGCGCTGCTGGGCTGACCCCCCCCGCTGCCGCAGTACAGGCAGTACGCGTTCCGCCCCGGCCGGCCCCGTGCCCGGCCGGGGCGGAGCCGTGTCCGCGCCGGGGCCGCGGCAGCCGTCAGAGCCGGTGCACGCGGCCCTGGCCCACGGCGAGCGGGTGCCGCCCGGCCGCCAGGACGCGCAGGCCGGGAGCCGCCGCGAGCAGCGTCCGAAGCCAGGCCAGCGCCTGCGGGCCGAGCCGGTCGCTGCCGTCCAGGACCAGGAGCATGTCCCGCTCCGCCGGCCAGGAGGCCGCGTCGGCCGCCCCGTACGGCAGGAAGCGCGCGCCCGGTACGCGGCCCAGCGCGGCCACGAGGCCGCGCACCCCGCCGTCCGGGCCGACGGTGACCACCACGGCCCCGTCGCAGAAGTGGGACGAGAGCCGCCGGGCGACCTCCCGCACCAGCAGGCTCCGTGGTGCGGGGAAGCGGCCCGTCACCGTCAGCACCCGGCCCCGCCGGACGGCGGTGAGCAGCCGGGTGTGCGCACACGTGCCCCCCGGCCGCCGCGAACGGTTGTCCGCGGGGCGCTCATCCGCTCTACTGCTGAACGACCCCGGTCGCGGGGCACGCTCCCGGGAGGGGTCGAGATGACAGTGGACCGGCCGCACAGGCCCCCGTCGCACCGGCGCCCCGCCCGGTTACGCGGCCGCCCGTTCGCCCTGCTGCTCAGCGCGTTCCTCCTCGCCGGCGCCTGCGCCGCCGCCGGCCTCGCCTGGCACCCCTTCACGGCCGCCGCCGGCCAGGACCGGGCCGCACCCGCCCGCGGCCTGCCCCCCTCCGCCGCAACGGGCACCCCGCCCGGCGCCCCCTCCGCCGCGGGCCCGGCCGGAGACGACGGCCGGAGCCAGGGCGGGGTCCCGCCCTCCGCGCGCCCCCCGGGCCAGGCCGGCCCCGAGGGGGCGCGCCCCACCGGCACCCTGCCCTTCGACCTTCCCCTGCCGGCCGCGCTGCGCTCCGGCGACGCCGGCCGCAAGCTGGTGTTCGCCCACTACTTCACCCCGTACCCGCTCTCCCTCGACAACGCCCCCGCCGACGCCGACTACTACACCCGCAACTACCTCGACCCCGGCGGCGAGAACGGCAAGCACCGGCGGTACGGAGGCCTGCTCCGCGACCGCCCGCTCCCCGTCCCGCCCCGGGACGGCGACTGGGAGTACGCCAACCTCCAGCAAGAGGTGCGCACCGCCCGCGCCGCGGGCCTCGACGGCTTCACCCTCGACCTGCTCTCCCTCACCGGGAAGAACCGGGAGCGCGCCGGCCTCCTGATGCGGGCGGCCCACGCCGTCGACCCCGGCTTCAAGATCATGCTGATGCCGGACATGACCTCCCTGGACACCGACGACCCGGCCGTGATGGCCGACGCCCTGGCCGCCCTCGGCAGCCATCCGGCCGCGCACCGGCTCGACGACGGCCGGCTCGTCGTCTCCCCGTTCAAGGCCGAGCAGAAGAGCGCCGACTGGTGGCGCCGGGTCCTGGACCTCCTGCGGTCCCGGCACGGCCTGGGCACCGCCTTCGTCCCCCTCTTCCTGGACTCCGACGCGCACAGCGAGGCCTTCGCACCCATCAGCCACGGGTTCTCCGAGTGGGGCAGCCGCAGCTACGCCGGCCAGGAGGGCGCCGCCGCCGACGTCCGGCGGGCGCACGCCCGGGGCAAGATCTGGATGCAGCCCGTGTCCGTCCAGGACGCCCGCCCCAACCAGGGCGTCTACGACGAGGCCGGCAACACCGCCACCCTGCGCGCCACCTGGACCCACGCCATCGAGGACGGCGCCGACTGGGTGCAGCTGACCACCTGGAACGACTACTCCGAGGGCAGCCAGTTCGCCCCGTCCCTGCACAACGGGTACGCGTACCTCGACCTCAGCTCGTACTACCTGACCCGCTTCAAGACCGGCGGCTGGCCGCGCATCGTCCGCGACACGCTGTACCTCACCTCCCGCACCCAGTTCGCGTACGCCGGCCCGACGGGCGACCAGTCGCTGGTGATGTCCCTGCGCGGGGGAAGCGCCGCCGCCCGGGACACCGTGGAGGTGCTCAGCTTCCTGACGGAGCCCGCCGGCGTCCGCACCCGGGTGGGCTCCGCCGCGCGGGAGTACGGGGCGCCCGCCGGAGTCCACGCAGAACTGCTGCCGCTGCGGCCCGGTACCAGCTCGGCGCAGGTGGTGCGCGACGGGAAGGCGTCGGCGCGGGTGGAGCTGCCGTACCCGGTGGCCCGCGGGGTGCCCGTGCAGGACCTCCAGTACTACGCGGCCACCAGCGGCCGCCCGGCCTGACGGCACGCGGGCCTGACGGCGCGCCCGACGGCAGCACGCCGCACCGGCACCGGGCGCGGCGCGGGGCACGAACCGACCCGGCGGGGGACCGACGGCGCCGAGCGCGGCGCGGGCCACGACCCGATCCGGCGGGGCCGGGCAGGCCAATCTGGTCCAGGCGGCCCTTTCCGTCCCGGGAACGAGACCGCATGCTCACGGCGCGGGCCCACACGGGGCCCGCGCCCGCCCGACCACCACCCCCCGTCCGGAGGTAACCGTGACCGCGCCGTCCGCCCCTTCCGCCCCGCCCGCCTTCCCCGGCGGCCCCGGCCTCTTCCGGCTCGACCCCGCCGTCGCCCACCTCAACCACGGCTCGTACGGGGCCGTCCCGCTACCGGTCCTGGAAGCGCAGGAGGCGCTGCGCGCGGAGGCACACGCCGACCCCGACGCCTTCTTCCACCAGGTCCCCGCACGCCTGGCCGGAGCCCGCGCCCGGATCGCGGCCCGGCTGGGCACCGACCCGGACGGCCTCGCGTTCATCTCCAACGCCACCGAGGGCGCCAACCTCGCCTTCGCGGCCATCCCCCTGGCCGAGGGCGACGAGGTGCTGGTCACCGACCACGGCTACGGCACCGTCACCGCGGCCGCCGCCCGCCGCGCCCGCGTGACCACCGTGGCCCTGGACCCGCACCTGCCCGACGAGGACGCCGTGCGTGAGACGGTGCTGGCGGCGCTCACGCCCCGCACCAAGGTGGCCCTGCTCGACCACGTCAGCTCGCCCACCGCCCGCCTCGTCGCCGGGCCCCGGCTGCTCGCCGAACTCTCCGCCCGCGGGGTCACCACCGTCGTCGACGGCGCCCACACCCCGGGCATGCTGGCCGAGCCGGTCGCCGCCGGCGCCGACTTCTGGTTCGGGAACCTCCACAAGTGGGGGTACGCGCCCTCCGGCACCGCCCTCCTCGCCGTGTCCCCCGCCCACCGGGCCGCGGTCCGCGCCCTCTCCCCGTCCTGGCAGGACCACCACGGCTTCCCGCGCTCCGTCGAGTTCCGCGCCACCGCCGACTACACCGGCTGGCTGGCCGCCCCCGGGGGCCTCGACCTCATCGAACGGCTCGGCGCCGACGCGGTCCGGTCCCACAACGAAGCCCTCGCCGCCTACGGGGCGGAGCTGCTCGCCGAGATCCCCGGCCTGACCCCGCTCCCGTACACCCCGGGCGTCGCCATGCGCTCCCTGCTGCTGCCGCCCGGCACCGCCGAGACCCAGGAAGCCGCCGCGGCCATGCGCGAGGAACTCGCGGCGAAGCTCCGCATCCGCGTGCTGATCTGGGCCCGGCAGGGCGGCGGCGGCATCCGGGTCTGCGGGCAGATCTACAACCGGGCCGAGGAGTACGAGCGCCTCGCCGCCGCCCTGCCGGCCTACCTCAGGGACGCCTGAGCAGGTAGGTGTCCATGATCCAGCCCTTGCGGGCCCGGGCCTCGGTCCGCAGCTCCTCGATGCGGCCCGCGACGTCCGCCAGCCTGCCCTGGACCAGGATCTCGTCGGGCGTGCCGACGTAGGCACCCCAGTAGATGTAGAGGTCCCGGTCGAGGTGGGCGGTGAAGGCGTGCCGCGCGTCCAGCATCACCACCACGTCGTCCACGTCCTGCGGCCAGCCCTCGGCGAGCCGCCGGCCGGTGGTGATCTGGACCGGCCGCCCGACCCGGTTCAGATTGGTCCGGTGCCTGGCCAGCAGCGCGGACACGCTGCTGATGCCGGGCACCACCTCGTGCTCGAAGGCCACCCGCCCGCGCTCCAGCACCTCTTCGAGGATCGCGAGCGTGGAGTCGTACAGGGAGGGGTCGCCCCACACCAGGAACGCCCCCGTCTCGCCCTCCGCGAGGTCCTCGGCGATGAACCGCTCGAAGATCCCGGCCCGCGCGCTGCGCCAGCCGTCCACGGTCGGGGTGTAGTCGGCCGGGGTGCGGTCCCGGTCCGGGTCGCGGCCCTCCACCAGCCGGTGGCCGGGACGGGCGTGCGCGTCGAGCATCGCCCGGCGCAGACCGGTCAGATCCGACTTCTCCTCCCCCTTCTCCAGGATGAGGAATGCGTCCGCCGCGCCGATCGCCCTGACCGCCTGGAGGGTCAGGTGGTCAGGGTCGCCCGCGCCTATGCCGATGACTGAGAACTTCTTCACCGGGCTATTGTGCCCACCATGCGCGCCGCCCTGTTCGTCACCTGCGTCAACGACGCGCTGTACCCCCGCACGGGTATCGCCGCCGTACGGCTCCTGGAGCGGCTCGGCGTCGAGGTGGAGTTCCCCGCCGCCCAGAGCTGCTGCGGCCAGCCGCAGTACAACACCGGCTACCGCCGCGAGGCCGAACCGCTGCTGCGCCGCACCGCCGAGGCCTTCGCCGGCTTCGACCACGTGGTCACCCCCTCCGGCTCCTGCGCCGCGATGATCCGCACGCACTACCCGCGCATCGGCCGCGAAGCCGCCCGGGAAGGACGGGGCAGCCGACTGGCGGACCTCGCGGCGGACCTCGTACCGCGGGTGTACGAGCTGACCGAGTTCCTCGTGGACGTCCTCGGCGTCACCGACGTCGGCGCGTACTTCCCCCACACCGTCACCTACCACCCCTCCTGCCACGGCCTGCGCTCCCTCGGCCTGGGCGAGCGCCCCCGGCGGCTGCTCGACGCCGTCCGGGGGCTGCGCCTGGTCGAGCTGCCGGGCGCCGAGGAATGCTGCGGCTTCGGCGGCACCTTCGCCGTCAAGAACCCGGACGTGTCCACCGCGATGGGCACCGACAAGACCGCCGCCGCCCGCGCCACCGGCGCCGACGTCCTGTGCGGAGCCGACAACTCCTGCCTGGCCCACCTCGGCGGCATCCTCCACCGGGCCGGAGCCCCGATGCGCACCCTGCACCTCGCCGAGATCCTGGCCGCCACGGAGGAGGACCCCCTGCCATGACCGGGACGCACCTGGGCATGCCCGCCTTCCCGCCCTTCCCCGACGCCGCCCGCGAAGCCGTGCGGGACGGCGTCCTGCGCGCCAACCTCCGGCACGCCACCCACACCATCCGCGACAAACGGGCCCGCGCGGTCGCCGAACTCGCCGACTGGGACCGGCTGCGCGCGGCGGGCAAGGCCGTCAAGGACCACACGCTCCGCCACCTCGACCGCTACCTGCTCCAGCTGGAGGCCGCGGTCACCGCGGCCGGCGGCACCGTGCACTGGGCGGCCGACGCCGACGAGGCCAACCGGATCGTCACGGACCTGGTCCGCGCCACCGGAGAGCGGGAGGTCGTCAAGGTCAAGTCCATGGCCACCCAGGAGACCGGCCTCAACGAGGCCCTGGAAGCCGCCGGGATCGCCGCCTACGAGACCGACCTGGCGGAACTCATCGTCCAGCTCGGCCACGACCGCCCCTCGCACATCCTCGTCCCCGCCATCCACCGCAACCGGGGCGAGATCCGCGACGTCTTCCGCTCGCAGATGGGCCGCTGGGGCAGGCCGGCCCCGGACGGCCTCGGCGACGACCCGCGCGAACTCGCCGAAGCCGCCCGCCTCCACCTGCGCGAGAAGTTCCTGCGTGCCCAAGTCGCGGTCTCCGGCGCCAACTTCATGGTCGCCGAGACCGGCACGATGGTCGTCCTGGAATCCGAGGGCAACGGGCGGATGTGCCTGACCCTGCCCGACACCCTCATCTCCGTCGTCGGCATCGAGAAGGTCGTCCCCACCTTCCGCGACCTGGAGATCTTCCTCCAGACCCTGCCGCGCTCCTCCACCGCCGAACGGATGAACCCGTACACCACCATGTGGACCGGCACCCATGAGGGAGACGGCCCCTCCGCCTTCCACCTGGTCCTCCTCGACAACGGCCGCACCGACACCCTCGCCGACGAGACCGGCCGCCAGGCCCTGCGCTGCATCCGCTGCTCCGCCTGCCTGAACGTCTGCCCCGTCTACGAACGCGCCGGAGGCCACGCCTACGGCTCCGTCTACCCGGGTCCCATCGGCGCCGTCCTCAGCCCCCAACTACGCGGCACCGCCAGCGCGATCGACGCCACCCTGCCCTACGCCTCCACCCTGTGCGGGGCCTGCTACGAGGTCTGCCCCGTCGCCATCGACATCCCCGAGGTCCTCGTCCACCTGCGCGAACGCGTGGTCCAGGGCGGCCCGGTGACCCGCGAGGGGGTACGCGTACGGATCCGTCCGGCCCGCGGACACACCGCCGAACGGGCCGCCATGCGCGCCGCCCGCCTCCTCCTCGACCACCCCGGCGCACTCCGCGCCGGGGAGCGCCTGCTGGCGCGCGCCCGCCGGCTGCGCCCGCGCCGGCTGCCGGGACCGGGCCGGGCCTGGACCGACAGCCGAGAACTGCCCGACATCCCGGCGGAATCCTTCCGCGACTGGTGGGCCCGTGAACGGGGGAGCCGACGGTGAGCAGCAAGGACCGCATCCTGGCCCGCATCCGCAGGGCCGCCTCCGGCCCGGACCCCGCAGTCCCCCGGGACTACCTCCGAGTCCACGCCACCCGCACCGCGGCGGAGTCGGCCGACCTCCTCGCCGCCCACCTCACGGAGTACCGGGCGAAGGTCCACCGCACGGACGAGGACGGCATCGCGCGGCTGCTGATGCGGCTGCTGGCCCAACACGGGTCCGAGACGGTGCTCGTACCGCCGGCCCTGCCCCCGCACTGGCTGTCCGCCGCCGACGCGACCCGCGTCCACGACCGCGCGGACTCCACCCCGTACGAGCTGGACCGCGTCGACAGCGTGGTCACCGGCTGCGCCCTGGCCGTCGCCGAGACCGGCACCCTCGTCCTCGACGGCGGCCCCGACCAGGGCCGGCGCCGCATCACCCTGATCCCGGACCACCACATCTGCGTGGTCCGCGTTCCCGGCCAGGTCGTGGACTCCGTCCCGCAGGCCCTCGAACGCCTCGACCCCACCCGCCCGCTGACCAGGATCTCCGGCCCCTCGGCCACCAGCGACATCGAACTGGACCGGGTGGAAGGCGTACACGGGCCCCGCACCCTGGAGGTCGTCCTCCTCGGCGCACAATAGCGGCATGCCATCCCACATCGCCCTCACCGCCCTCCTGGTCCGCGACTACGACGAGGCCATCGACTTCTACACCCGCGCGCTCGGCTTCGACCTGGCCGAGGACACCGCCCGCCCCGACGGCTCCCGCTGGGTCGTGGTCCGCCCGCCCGGCGCCAAGGAGTCCGCCCTGCTGCTGGCCCGAGCCAAGGACGAAGCCCAGCGCGCCCGCGTCGGCGACCAGACGGGCGGCCGGGTCGGCTTCTTCCTCTACACCGCCGACTTCGCGGCCGACCACGCCCGGATGACCGCCGAGGGCGTCCGCTTCCTGGAGGAGCCGCGCCACGAGCCGTACGGCTCGGTCGCCGTCTTCGAGGACCTCTACGGCAACCGCTGGGACCTCCTCCAGCCGGCCTAAACCGGCTCCGGCGGCCCCGACAGCCGCGGAGCCTCGGCCGCCGCGTCGACCGGCTCCCCGGCCTCCACCCGGCGGGCCAGCCCCCGGGCCCACCCCGTCAGCGCGGCCAGGTCCATCCCGTACGCGTCCGCGCGCCCGGCCAGGGCGTCGGCCCCGCGCCGCAGCAGCCGCGCCCCGCCCACCGCGTTGCCCCGGGCGGCGTGCGTGAGCCCCACCGCCAGCTGCGCCAGGCCGCGCCACAGGTCGGCGTCCTGCGCGGGCCCGGACTTCCACGCGTCCTCGAACACCTCGTGCGCGTGGAAGGGCATCCCGGCGTCCAGCAGCCCCTGTGCCTGCGCGACCGTCTCGGCCGGAGTGCGCACCACCCCCTCGGGCTGCCGGGGCACGCCCTCGGCCCCGTACGGCAGCGGCCGCCCCAGCCCGTCCCGCGGACGCCCGCTGCGCGCCCGCCCCTCACCGTCCCGGTCCCGGTCCTGTTCCCTCACCCGGACATCCTCTCTCGTACGCCTTTCGCCGGTGCACACACACCCCTCGGCGTGGGGTAATGTTCTGCATGTGCCCGCCACGAGGGGGAAACCCCAGGTGGGGGGCACGAAGCAGGAAAACGGGACGTGGCGCAGCTTGGTAGCGCACTTGACTGGGGGTCAAGGGGTCGCAGGTTCAAATCCTGTCGTCCCGACCATGCTTTTAGCAGGTCGGAGGCCGTTCTCTCATCCATGGGAGGGCGGCCTTTCGTGCGTCCGGAGCCATGGTGGTCGCCATGTGGTCGCACGTCCGGGCTGCGGCCGGGAGGCCGTGACGCTCAAGGCCGGTGAGGCGGGCGACTGGAGTCGGCGGACAGCCTCGCGGAGCTGTTGGATGTGGTCGCGGGGTGGTCGCAGCCACGGTGTACGGTCCGTTTCGTGGCCGGCCTGCTCGGCTCCGGTCAAGGTGCGGTCGATGGTGTCGACGCCGTCCCGGCGGCACCAGCTCGCCCTGTCTTCGCCGCACATGCTTCAGCTTGCGGGTGTGGCCGCCGTCTGTTCGTCGGTCAGGCGGGCCCGCCAGTCGCTGACGCAGTCGTCGGGCATGGACGCCAGGCGGGCGATTTCCCCGTCGCTACGCCCATCGGACCAGGCCAGGATCCGGGTCACGGTGCGGTTCCGTGCCGCGCGGAAGTCCTTGAGCATCTTCTCGAGGCGTTCGACTTCCTCGGCCTCGCGGACGAGCTGCTGGTCGACGGCGGAGCGTTCCTCGGCGCGCAACCGGCGCAGATGGGCGTCCAGGCCCGTCAGGACCAGACCCTCCTCGTGCGCGGAGTTCTGGAACCCTTCGGCCAAGGCCGCCAGCACGCAGTCGGGGACGTCGGCGAGGGTGGCCCCGGGGGGCTTGGCCGCCTCCCAGGTGCCCCGACCCGCCTCTGTCGTCTCCAGCCAGACGCGGGCGTCTGTCGGAACACGGTCGCCGCACGCCTGCGCGCGGTAGGCGTACAGGGCGGCACGGTGGCCGTAGAAAGTGAAACCGTCCTCGATCTGCCGGTCGGCGGCGCGGCACATCCGCCCCGGTACGCCGCCGTAGCCGCTCTCGGGACTGTAGTCGGCGTAGGCATCGAGTTCCGCGTCCGTGGCCAGGCCCCAGGAGGGATCGCACAGACCGGGGTTCATGGCGAGGAACGCGCCGACCTCGACACGCCAGCCAGGGATCGGTGTCGTGCCCAGCCTGGGCCAGCGGAGATCGCCGGAAAGGTCGACGGTGTGTGTCGCGGCCTGCTCGATGTCGTCCCAGGCGGTGGCGGCCTCGGCCGACCACTCCAGTTCGTCGTCCGGTCCGATGCGGTGGATGGAGTCCACGAGCCGCTGCACGGCGGGGAGTATGCGCAGGGCGAGCGCGTGCAGCTCCTCAGCGGTGAAGAAGCGCCAGGAGCAGCCCCGCCGTTCGTCGTGGGTCAGGTGGCCGAGCAGCTGCACCATGACTCCGGGTGCCGGGATGGCCCCGTCGCCGAGCGTCCTGCGGGGGAGGCCGGGGAGCTGGCTGCCGAGGTCTTGGGACGGGGCCCGCCAGTCGATGTCGCCGAACCATACGGCGCCGTCGCGTGCGTCTACTGCCAGCCACTGGTGGTAGCCCGCACCCGGGCCGTAGCGCTGCTCCTGCTGCTCGGCGTGTTCGTCGTGCCATACGTACTCGCCCGGAGGCGGGTCCAGCTCCACGGCCAGGAAGCCGTCCTCGGGGCGGTAGCCGGTGAGGACGCGGGCCGTTCGCGGCGTACTGTCGGCGGCGGTCATGAGGGGTTTCCTCTCGCTGGAACGTCAACCGCCGCAAACGTAGGGGGCCCGTCACACAATAGTTTAACTTTCAGCCACCGCGTCCGATAGTCGGACGTCCCGAGAATCCTGGCGTCACGTGGGGTCTACGCGCGTGCGGCCGCCGCCAAGTTGGCCGTATTTCACGTGCGTTCACGATCCGTCCACCTCCGGCTGCTGACGCCGCCGCGCGGCGCACCTCACGCGAGCGCGGCCAGCGCTTGCGCGGCGAGCATCTGCTCCAGGTCCAGGACGGCGCGCGGGGCGTGCCGGGTGTCGATGCGGACGGCGTAGATGAAGCGCGTCAACTGCGGCTCGGCCAGCGGGCGTGCCACGACCCGGGTGCTGCCGCGGGGCAGCGCCAGTCGCGGCATGACGGCAACGCACAGCCCTGCGGCCACGAAGCCGAGCACGGTGTTGAAGTCGTCCCCCTCGTACTGCAGGCGGGCCTGGAAACCTGGCGTATTGGCCATTTGGGAAAGCAGTTCCAGGCGCAGTGCGGCCTCCGGAGCCGCGATCCACGTCTCGGACGCGAGGCTGGCCAGGTCGATGACCTCCCTGTCGGCCAGGCGGTGGTGTGCCGGGACCACGGCCACCACCGGATCCCGTGCGACCAGCGTCCGGCGCAGCATCCGGGGCGGCGGGACGGGGATGAAGTCGTAGTCGTAGCTGAGGGCCAGGTCCATGTCCCCCCGCTTGAGCCGGTTGTAGCAGGCCTCGGGTTCCAGTTGGCTGAGGCTGACCTGCACGTGGGGGTAGGCCGTGTGGAGTCGGGCCAGCGCTTGCGGAACGATGCTGGTGGCGGCCGAGGCGAAGGCGCCGAGGCGGATCCGTCCGGCCGTACCGGCACGCATGGCGTCGAGTTCCACCGATGCCGTCGCCAACGCGTTGCGGACGCCCTGCTCGGCGTCGAGAAGGACTTCGCCGGCCGGTGTGGCGCGCACGGGCCGGCGCTCCAGCACTCTCAGGCCCGAGCGGCGTTCGAGTTCGGCGATCTGCTGGGAGATCGCGGGCGCGCTGTAGCCGAGCTCGCGTGCGGCGGCGTTGAAGGAGCCGTGCCGCACGACGGCTTCGAGGGTGGCGAGCAGGCGGGGGTCGAGTCCGTGCACGGAGTTAAGGCTCACTTATCTGTCGCGAAGATGTGTTTTCTTGTGATTGCGGATGAACGCCAGCAGGATTCTTGCTCGCGGCAAGAAAAACGCAAGCCCGCGCTCCGGGATCGTGACCGCCCCTCCACCTTGTCGCCGGGGCGCCCTCCGCCAGTGCCCCGTCCGCCTTTTCTGCCGCAGCCCGCCGTGGCCGGGGACGTCCGGCGGGGCGGGTGTGCACCCGGTCGTCGACGACACCCCTCACGCCCTGAAAGGAAGTGGTATGCCCCAGCCACCACTCATCGGACTCACCACCTACCTGGCCGACGCCCGGTGGGGCGAGTGGGACCTGCCCGCCGCAGTGCTGCCCGCGGCCTACGCCGGCTGTCTCCAGGCCGCGGGCGGCCGGGCCGTCCTACTGCCGCCGGACGCCCCGTCGGCGGCGGCCGATGTGGTCGCACGTCTGGACGCGATCGTCCTGACGGGAGGCGAGGACCTGGATCCCGCCCTGTACGGCGCCCGGCCCCACCCGCGTACGGGGCCGCCGGTCCGCGAGCGCGATCGGTGGGAGCAGGCCGTACTGGCCGCCGGTCTCGCCCGCGACATACCCGTGCTCGGAGTGTGCCGGGGTATGCAGCTGATGAACGTACACGCCGGAGGCACCCTCATCCAGCACCTGCCCGACAGGGTGGGCCATGACGGCCACAACCCCTACCGGGGCCACTTCTGTGCCCACACCGTCACCACCGCGCCGGGGACCCGGATCGGCGCCCTCCTGCCGGGGACCCGCGAGGTCGCCACGCACCATCATCAGGCCGTGGATCGCCTTGGCTCCGGGTTCATCGTGGCAGCCCGTGCGGCGGACGGCACCGTCGAGGCGATCGAGAGCACCCGGCACCGCTTCGCCGTGGGCGTCCAGTGGCATCCGGAGATGGGTGTCGACACGCCGGTGGTGCACGCCCTGGTGGATGCCGCCGGTTCCGCCGCGGACGCCGATCGGGCGGCTTCGGCGGCAGGACGGAAAGTGCGCACGGTGCGAAACTCGCCGGGCCGGACTTTCCCGACACAGGTGTCTTGACACCCTCCGGCGCACCCATCAGGATCACACCGTGAACCTGTCAGACAGCCAGACAGGTGGCCAGGCCCCGCGGCGCGTCAGCGCGATGGAAGCGGTCTTCGGCCACCTGCGCAGCGCCATCGAGCGCGGTGAGTACGTCGTGGGCGACAAGCTCCCCTCCGAAGCCGAGTTGTGCCGGACCCTGGAGGTCAGCCGGCCCGTGCTGCGGGAGGCGCTCCGAGCCCTCCAAGCCCTCGGCCTGACCGCCTCCAAGAGCGGCAAGGGCACGTTCGTCCTGGCGAACACGGTCGAGGACCCCACCTTCGGCGACTACGTCGCCAGCGACCTGCTGGAGGTGCGACGGCACGTCGAGATCCCGGTGGCCGGGTATGCCGCGCTGCGCCGCACCCCGGAGGACCTGGACCATCTGGGCCATCTGCTCGACCGGATGGAGCAGGAGACCGACACCACCGCGTGGGTGGCTATGGACACCGTCTTCCACCTGGCGGTGGCCGAGGCATCCCGCAACCCCGTCTTCCGCCGCGTCATCGAGGAGATCCGCGACGCACTGGCGCGTCAGTCGACCTTCCTCAACGAACTGGGCGGCCGGCGCGAGCAGTCCAACTGCGAGCACCGGGCGATCCTCGAGGCGCTGGCCGACGGTTCCGAGCACGACGCGGTGGAGGCCATGTCCCACCACCTCCTGCGGGTCGAGACGACCCTCACAGAAATCGTGCGCCCCCAGCGCGCGGCCACCTCCACGGAAGGCAGACCCGAGGCGTGAGCGAGCAGTTCCTCAAAGACGAGAAGCGCCCCACGACCCGTCACGTGGACGCCGGGGACACCGGCTACAGCAAGTCCTTGACACCCCGGCACGTCAACATGATCGCCATCGGGGGTGCGATCGGCACCGGGCTCTTCCTCGGCGCGGGCGGACGCCTCGCCGACGCCGGCCCCTCACTGTTCGTCGCCTACGCCGTCTGCGGGATCTTCGCGTTCCTCGTCGTACGCGCGCTCGGCGAGCTCGTCATGTACCGGCCGTCCTCCGGCGCCTTCGTCTCGTACGCCCGGGAGTTCCTCGGGGAGAAGGGCGCGTACACCGCGGGCTGGATGTACTTCCTCAACTGGGCGACCACCGGCATCGCCGACATCACCGCCGTGGCCACCTACACCCATTACTGGCGCATGTTCTCCGACGTCCCGCAGTGGGTGATCGCGCTCATAGCCCTGGCCGTGGTCCTCACCGTGAACCTCATCTCGGTGCGGATCTTCGGCGAACTGGAGTTCTGGTTCGCCATCGTCAAGGTCGGCGCGCTGGTCGTCTTCATGGCCATCGGGATCTTCTTCCTCGTGACCCGGCACCCCATCGACGACGCCGTGCCCGGTCCGTCCCTGATCACCGACAACGGCGGGATCTTCCCCAACGGCCTGCTGCCCATGCTGCTGATCATCCAGGGCGTCGTCTTCGCCTACGCCTCCGTCGAGCTGGTCGGAGTCGCGGCCGGTGAGACCGAGAATCCCGAGGAGATCATGCCGAAGGCGATCAACTCGATCATGTGGCGCGTCGGCCTCTTCTACGTCGGCTCGGTCGTCCTGCTGTCGATGCTGATGCCGTGGAACAGCTACAGCGCCGGCCAGAGCCCGTTCGTGACCGTGCTCTCCCACATCGGCATCCCGGCGGCCGGCGACGTGATGAACCTGGTCGTTCTCACGGCGGCCATGTCCTCGCTCAACTCCGGCCTCTACTCCACCGGCCGCATCCTGCGCTCGATGGCCGTCAACGGCTCCGCCCCGAGCTTCACCGCCCGGCTTAGCCGCACCCAGGTGCCCTACGGCGGGATCCTGCTCACCAGCGGCATGTGCGTCCTCGGCGTCGGGCTCAACTTCGTCGTTCCGGCGGACGCGTTCGAGATCGTGCTCAACCTGGCCGCCATCGGCATCCTCGCCACCTGGGGCATGATCATGCTCTGCCACCTCCTCTTCTGGCGGAAGACCCGTGACGGCGAACTCACCCGCCCCTCCTACCGCCTGCCCGGCTCCCCGTGGACCGAACTCGTGACGCTGGCCTTCCTCGCTTCCGTCCTGGTCCTCATGTTCGCCGACGGAGGGGCCGCACGCACCACCGTGCTGTGCGTGCCGCTGATCGCCGCGGCGCTGGTCGCCGGCTGGTACGCCGTCCGCGGCCGCGTGGCGCACGCCGCCGCCAAGAGCGAGGGCTGAGCCGGACGCCGGTCCGGCCCGCCCCGGGCCGGACCGGCCGTCCGCCCCACCGGTCCGCAGCAACCCACCACCGAACGAGGCAGTGATGCGCAGCAGTCTCCTCGCGGACGCGCCCGTGATCCGCGAGCCCCGGCATGCACCGGTCGCCCATGTCACCCGGGGCGGCATGATCGAGGGAGTCCACTACGGCTCCGTCGTCGTCCTCGACCGTGAGGGCGGAGTCCGGTTGGGCATCGGCGACATCGAAGCCGCGTGCTACCCGCGCTCAGCCCTCAAGCCGGTCCAGGCCGTCGCCATGGTGCGGGCCGGGCTGCCGCTCGACGGCGCCCTGCTCTCCCTCTCGATGGGCAGCCACTCCGGCGAGGAGCACCACCTCGCAGGTACCCGGCTGATCCTCGAACTGGCCGGTCTCACCGAGGACGACCTGCGCAACGTCCCCGACCTGCCGTACGCCCCGGCGGTCCGGGACGTCTGGGTGCGCGAGGGCCGCGGGCCTTCCCGGATCGCCCAGAACTGCTCCGGCAAGCACGCGGCGATGCTGTACGTGTGCAAGCTGGCCGGCTGGCCCCTGGAGAGCTACCTCGACCCGGGCCACCCGCTTCAGAGGGCGATCGCCGAGGTCGTCGAGGAACTCACCGGCCGGCACATCGCGAACGTCACCGTCGACGGTTGCGGATCCCCGCTGTTCGCAGTGTCATTGCACGGCCTGGCCCGCGCCGCCGCCCACATCGCCACCGCCGCGCCGGACACCGCCGAGCGCCGGGTCGCGGACGCGCTGCGCCTCCACCCGGAGATGGCGTCCGGCACAGGGCGGGACACGGCCGAACTGATGCGCGCCGTGCCCGGGCTGCTGGCCAAGGACGGCTTCGAGGGCGTCCAGGTCGCCGCACTGCCCGACGGCCGGGCCGTCGCCGTGAAGATCGCCGACGGGGCGGACCGGGCGCGCATCCCGGTGACGGCCGCGGCCCTCGCCCGGGCTGGAGTCGAACCGCGGCTGCTCGCGGGATTCGAGGGCGAGCCGATGACCGGGGGCGGCCGGCCCGTCGGCGGCATCCAGTTGGTGGCGGCGCTGAACCCGCCCAGCGTCCCCGCCACCGCCTGACCCCGTCCCCTTTCACCACCTTGACCCACCCACCTCAGGAAGAGGGCCGCACACCCATGACCGCCGCCACCCGCAGCGAACACGACCTGCTCGGAGACCGCGACGTCCCCGCCGACGCCTACTGGGGCGTCCACACCCTGCGCGCCACCGAGAACTTCCCCATCACCGGCACGCCCATCTCCGCCTACCCGCACCTGATCGACGCCCTCGCCGCCGTCAAGGAGGCCGCAGCCCTCGCCAACGAGGAACTCGGCCTGCTGGAGCCCGCGAAGGCGGCCGTGATCGTCGCCGCCTGCCAGGAGATACGCGGCGGCAAGCTTCACGACCAGTTCGTCGTCGATGTCATCCAGGGCGGCGCGGGCACGTCGACCAACATGAACGCCAACGAGGTCATCGCCAACCGGGCTCTGGAGCTGCTGGGCCACGCCAGGGGCGACTACCGGCACCTGCACCCCAACGAGGACGTCAACCTCGGCCAGTCCACCAACGACGTCTACCCGACCGCCGTGCGGATCGCGACCGACTCGGCGGTGCGCGGCCTGCTCGACGCCATGGCCGTCCTGCAGGATGCCTTCGCCCGCAAGGCCGCCGAGTTCCACGACGTGCTGAAGATGGGCCGGACCCAGCTGCAGGACGCCGTACCGATGACCCTCGGGCAGGAGTTCTCCGCCTTCGCCGTCATGCTCGACGAGGACCGCAGCCGGCTCGCGGAGGCCCTCGGACTCATCCACGAGATCAACCTCGGCGCCACCGCCATCGGCACCGGCCTCAACGCCCCGGCCGGATACGCCGAGTCTGCCCGCCGCCACCTCGCCGACATCACCGGGCTGCCCCTGGTCACCGCGGCCGACCTGGTCGAAGCCACCCAGGACTGCGGCGCCTTCGTCCAGATGTCCGGCGTCCTCAAGCGCATCGCCGTCAAGCTGTCCAAGACCTGCAACGACCTGCGCCTGCTGTCCTCCGGGCCGCGCGCCGGACTCGGCGAGATCAACCTGCCGCCGGTGCAGGCGGGCTCCAGCATCATGCCCGGCAAGGTCAACCCGGTGATCCCGGAGGTCGTCAACCAGGTCGCCTTCGAGGTGATCGGCAACGACATCACCATCACCATGGCCGCCGAAGCCGGACAGCTCCAGCTCAACGCCTTCGAGCCGGTCATCCTGCACTCGCTGTCGAAGTCCGTCACCCACCTGCGCGCGGCCTGCCTCACCCTCGCCGAGCGCTGCGTGGCCGGCATCACCGCCAACACCGAGAAGCTGCGGGCCACCGTTGAGAACTCCATCGGCCTGGTGACCGCCCTGAACCCGCACATCGGATACACCGCCGCCACCGACATCGCCAAAGAGGCCCTCGCCACCGGCCGGGGCGTGGCCGAGCTCGTCCTGGAACGAGGTCTGCTGCCGGCTGAGCGGCTCACCGCCCTGCTGCGGCCCGAGGTGATCGCGGGAGCCAGAGCGGCCGGGGCCTGACGAGGGGCTGCGCCGCGGCTCACCGGCCGCGCACCTGGACCGTCCCGCGCCGCAGACTGCCGGCCCCCGGACTGCACCCCGCGATTTCGCGGGTCGCAGCCAGCCACAGACGCTGATCAGGGGCCGCTTCGGAGCAGTCTGAAACGGCCCCTGACCGCTTACGGGGCCGGGCGATGCCGGCGCGCCTCAGTCGGGGGGTTCGGGCAGGGGCTCTTCGGGGTTGCCGTCCGGCGGCTCGGGGGGCTGCTTCGCCGGGTCCTCCGGCTGGGGGTCGCGGGGGACCGGCTCGGGTCCCGACGGGGTCGGGCCGGGGCCGTCCGGCTTCTGGGGCGGGCTGGGATGGGTCACCGCGTGCACCTCTCTTCCGCTGGAGCCGGCCCCTCCCCGCAGCAGGCATGAGGCGGGAATGCCGGGGCAGTCGCTCCTGTGCGCCCGGCTCCCGGGCGCGGCTTTCCGGCCATCCTGCTTCGGAGGTGGGTCATGGTTCCGCTTCTTCTGGTCCTGTTGCTGATTCTGCTGCTCTTCGGCGCCGGTTTCGCCGTGAAGGTGCTCTGGTGGGTCGCGATCGCCGTCCTCGTGCTGTGGCTGGTGGGGTTCGTCGCCCGCGGCAGCGGCGGGCGCTGGTACCGGTGGTAGGACGCCGGACGGCCGTGCCGGGGGCCCGCCGGATGCGGCGGGCCCCCGGGCGTGTCCCGTGCCGTCCGGGTGAACGGGGGCGGCGCGTGCGTCACCCCGCGGACTGCGCGTGCCGGTCGAACTCCCGCAGGAGGGTGGCGCAGAAGACGTCGAGGTCGTCCGGCTTGCGGCTGGTGATCAGCGTCGCCGGCTCCGCCCGGCAGACCTGGACCTGCTCGTCGACCCAGGTGCCGCCCGCGTTGCGGATGTCGGTGGCCAGGCTGGGCCACGAGGTCAGGGTTCGGCCGCGTACGACATCGGCTTCCACCAGGGTCCACGGGGCGTGGCAGATGGCGGCGACCGGCTTGCCCGCGGTGAAGAAGCTCCGGGCGAAGCCGACGGCCCGTTCGTCCATGCGCAGGGCGTCGGGGTTGGCGACGCCGCCGGGCAGCACGAGGGCGTCGAACGCCTCGGACGTGTCCCCGGCGAGCACGTGGTCGACGGTGAAGCGGCCGGCCTTGTCCAGGTGGTCGAAGGCCTGCACCTGTCCGGGTGCGGTCGAGACCAGCTGGGGATTCCAGCCGGCTCCTTCGACGGCCTTCCACGGCTCGGTGAGTTCCACCTCTTCGACGCCTTCGGGCGCGGTCAGAAAGGCGATGCGCACCGAATACACCTCCTTGGCTGGTACAGGTTGTGCGTACCTCCCCCGCCTGCCCGGAGCCCGGCCGCTCAAGCACCCGCGTTCGCGGGCCCAGGGGGAGACGACCGCCGCGCCGCCCGGCGCGGCCCGACACGCGGGAGGCGCCATGGCGGATCTCGACCCCGACCCCGATCCCGACCTCGACCTCGGAGTCCTCACGGAGGCGGTGGACAGCGCGATGTACGTCGTCACGGCCGCCTCGGGCGGCCGCCGGGCCGGCTGCCTGGTCGGCTTCGCCTCGCAGTGCTCGATCGACCCGCCGCGCTTCGTGGTGTGGCTGTCGACGGCGAACCACACGTACGAGGTCGCCCGTACGGCGGGCCACCTCACCGTGCACGTCCTGGACCGCGGGCAGCGGGCCCTGGCGGAGCTCTTCGGCGGCGAGACCGGCGACCGCGTGGACAAGTTCGCCCGCATCGGCTGGCGCCCCGGCCGGGACGGGAGCCCCGTGCTGTCGGACGTGCGGGTGTGGTTCACCGGCCGGATCGAACAGGTCTTCGCGGGCGGTGACCACGTCGGCTTCGTGCTCTGCCCGGTCGAGCTGTCCGCCCCGGGCGGCGGGGGGCGGGCGCACGGGGCGCTGCGCTTCGGTGACGTCCGTGACGTGGAGGCCGGCCACCCGGCCTGACGCCGCCCTGTTCGCCCCGCCGAACGGTCCCCGGGGTTTCAACCGCCGACGAGTGAGCATCCGCCCGATGACGGAAACCCCCATGCCAGGAGGTAGTGGAAGATGGCCGCAGACCGGCAGGAACAGGACGTCGTCGAGGTGATCCTCGAGGACCACCGGACCATGGAAGAGCTGTTCCGGCAGATGCGCAGCGTCGAGGCCGACCGCGCGCGGGCGCTGAAGGAGTTCTCCGCCCTGCTCATCGCCCACGGCGAGGCCGAGGAGGCCGAGGTCTACGGCGCGCTCAAGCGGTACAAGAACGTGGACGACGACGAGGTCGAGCACGGGGTGGAGGAGCACGAGGAGGGCAACGAGGCGCTGCTGGCGCTCCTGGAGGTGGACGACGTCGGCTCCGAGGAGTGGGACTCCAAGCTGGAGGAACTGGTCAAGGCGGTCTCCCACCACATGGACGAGGAGGAGCGGACGATCCTCAACGGCGCCCGGGAGAGCGTCCCGGACGAGCGCCGGGCCGAGCTGGGCGCCGCGTTCCTGAAGGAGCGGGCGAGGCTGCTGGAGTCGGACTGCGGCAGCGTCGAGAACGTCCGCGCCGTCGTGAAGGGGTCCTGAAGAAGCCAAGCAACGGCCGAGGCCGGCGGGCCGGCCCTGCTCAGCCGAGCGGGTTGTGGTCCGCCGGTACGCGTTCCCCGGGGGCCGGCGGGTCCGGCGGCGTGCCGTCGCCGAAGGGCCGTCCGCCCAGGGAGGCCCGGCCGTGCGGGGCGAGCCAGCCGGCCGGGTCCGGCCCGTACGGGACGATGCCGGTCGGGTTGATGTCGGAGTGCACCAGGTAGTAGTGCCGCTTGATGTGGTCGAAGTCGACGGTGTCGCCGAAGCCGGGCGTCTGGAACAGGTCCCGCGCGTACGCCCACAGCACCGGCATCTCCGAGAGCTTGCTCCGGTTGCACTTGAAGTGGCCGTGGTACACGGCGTCGAAGCGCACCAGCGTGGTGAACAGCCGTACGTCCGCCTCGGTGAGGGTGTCCCCGACGAGGTAGCGGGACAGCGCGAGCCGGTCGGACAGCCAGTCGAGCCGGGCGAACAGCCGCTCGTACGCCGCGTCGTACTTCTCCTGGGAGCCGGCGAACCCGGCCCGGTACACGCCGTTGTTCACGTCCCGGTAGACCACCTCGTTCACCGCGTCGATGGCCGGCCGCAGCTCCGGCGGGTAGAGCGCGGGTGCGCCGGGCCGGTGGTACCGCGTCCACTCCAGCGACATGTCGAGGGTGATCTGCGGGAAGTCGTTGGTCACCACCGCGCCGGTCGGGACGTCCACGACCGCGGGCACCGTGATGCCGCGGTCGTAGCCGGGCTCCCGGGCCAGGTAGGCCTCCTTGAGGCGCTCGATGCCGAGCACCGGATCCCGGCCGCCCGGATCCAGGTCGAAGGTCCAGCTGTCGTCGTCGTGCACCGGCCCGGCGACGGCCATCGGCAGGGCCTCCTCCAGGCCGAGCAGCCGGCGCACGACCACGGCCCGGCTCGCCCACGGGCAGGCCCGGCTGACGGCGAGCCGGTACCGCCCGGGTTCCACCGGGAAGCCGTCGCGTCCGTCGGCGGTGATCCGCGTACCGATGTACCGGCTGTCGCGGGTGTACTCCGAGCCGGGGTTCACGTACCTCACCCCGTGCGCCTACCCGGGTACCGCCGCCGCGAACGTGGTGCACTGGTGGCCGGCGCCCGGGGCCGCGCGTCCGGCCGTTTGGCCGGCGGGTGCGGGGGCAGGCGCCCCGTCCGGAGCGGCCGGCGCGCGGCCGGTCCGGCATCGACGCGGAGGAGGCAGGGGTGTCCGGGAAGCAGGAGCGGCGCCTGGTCCTGGTGCGGCACGCCAAGGCCGTGCCCAAGGGCGGCATCGAGGACTTCGACCGGGCGCTGGCCGACCGGGGCCGCGCCGACGCCGAGGCGATGGGGCACCGGGTCGGGAGGTCCCCGCTCGGGGTCGGTCTCGTCCTGTGCTCCCCCGCGAAACGCACGCGCCAGACGTGGCAGCTGATGCAGCCCTCGCTGGCGGACCAGCCCGCGGCGGTGTTCGACGACGACCTCTACAACGCCTCGGCGGACACCCTGCTGTCCGCCGTGACCGCGACGGACGACGGGATCCCCGGAGTGCTGCTCGTGGGCCACAACCCCGGCATCCACGAGCTGGCCGCGGCGCTGCCCGGCGACGGCCCGGAGGACCTCGTCCGGCAGCTCCGGGACGCCTTCCCGACCTGCGCCGTCGCCGTGTTCGACTTCTCCGGAGGCTGGCGGGACGTCGCACGCGGCGCGGGCCGACTGACCGCCCTCTGGACCCCCCGCGACTGACGCCGCGCCGCCCCGGGCGTCCGTGCCGTACGGGTCACACCGCTGCCGTCACGTCCTCGCCCGGGCGGCGTGGGCCGCGGCGCCGCGGGACGCGGAGTGCCGGGACTCGTGCGCGGATCCGTCGGGGGAGAGGTGGTACACGGAGAAGGCCTGTCCGATGACGGGCATCGCCACGTTGCGGACCTGGACCCCGCCCGCCGTCATTCCGTGTTCGGTGCCCAGGTGGGCGTGGCCGTGGACGGCGAGGTCGGCCCCCTCGTCGTCCATGGCCTCGGCGAGGAGGTAGCTGCCGAGGAAGGGATAGATCTCCCGGGGCTCGCCCGCCAGGGTGTCGGGTACGGGCGCGTAGTGGGTGAGGGCGATCCGCAGCACGCTGCCGGCCTCGCGCAGTTCGCGCAGCGACCGCCCGAGCGCCTCCGCGCTGGCGCGGGTGTAGCGGATGAAGGACTTCATCTCCGGCTCGCCGAACTCGCTGCCGCTGCGTCCGGCGAAGCCCCCGCAGAAGCCCTTGGTCCCCGCGATCCCGACGGGCGTGCCGTCGATGTCGAGGAGGACGCCGTCGCCCTCCAGTACGTGGATGCCCGCCGAGCGGAGCTCGTCCGCGACGGCGTCCTGCCGGTCGCTCTGGTAGTCGTGGTTGCCCAGCACCGCGACGACGGGCACCGGCAGCCCGGCCGTCTCCGCCGCCACGACCCGGGCCTCCTCCGGGGTGCCGTGCCGGGTCAGGTCGCCGGCGAGCAGCAGCAGGTCCGCGCAATCGCCCAGGGTGTCGAAGGCGGGCCGCAGCACTCCGGCGCTGTCCGGGCCGAGGTGGATGTCCCCGACGGCGGCGATGCGGATCATGAGAGCTCCTCGGCGTGGTCGGGCGGGCACGATCGGCTCAGGGAGACGTCGGCGTACCAGTCGACTCCCGCCAGTTCCTCCCCGGCGATCCGCAGGACGGCAGCGCGGCGCTCCTCGTCGCCGACGCAGCCGCGCAGCACGGCGCGGGAGCCGTGCAGCTCGACCCGTACGCCCAGCTCGGCGAGCTCCTCGCGGGCCAGGCGGTCACGCAGGTGTTCGATGCGGTATTCGATGATGTCGGTGGACATCACGCCTCTCCTCCCGTCCCGGCCGGGCGGCCGATGACGCGGAGCCTCTCCAGCAGGTGGAAGAACGCGTCGGGCAGCGGGGCCGCCCTGTGGTCGCGCTCCAGCCGGTCCCAGTCGATCTGCTCCCGCAGCATGCGGGCCATGGGCAGCAGGTCGCCGAAGTCGCAGTAGTGCTCGCACAGCGCGGCGAGGCGGCTGTCCATGAGGTCGGTGGGAGCGAGGACCGGCATCCACACCGAGTCCACCGCCTTGACGGTCGCGCGCTCCAGCAGCTCGGTGCTGACCGGACGCCGGGCCAGTTCGAAGATCAGGTCGATCTCCTCACCGCCGGAGCGGCCCTTGACCAGCCAGTCCTCGGGGGCGCGGCGCATGGGGATGCCGCCCTCCTCCAGGGCTTTGACGGCCTGGTCCGCGTCCTCGGGGCGGACGCAGAAGTCGGTGTCGTGCTGGAAGCGGGCCGGCAGGCCGTGCGCGAAGGCGGCCACGCTGCCGGCGAGGGCGAAGGGCGGCCCGGAGCGCTTGAGCAGCGCCGCCACCCGTTTGGTGGTCTCCAGGATGGCCTGGGTGTGGTCCTTCGGCAGCGGTCCCTCGGCTGCCGGGGGCGGCCGCAGGCTCTCCGGCGGCGCGACGCCTCCGAGGGCGGAGGAGGTCCTAGCGGCCATGGGACGCCTCCCAGCTTCCACCTGCACGGTGTCACGGTCGGGCATGGACCCCGCCTAACCGGTTCGCGGCCGTCGAAACCCCCCGGGCGCCAGGAGTGCGTCCGGACCCGGCGGGTAGGCGCCCCGACATGCCCCCACTGATCGACAGCACGCTCCCCCTGCTGGCCCAGGGCTACGCATGGGCCCCCGACCTGCGGCGTCGCCGCGGCAACCCGCCCGCCGTCCGGACCCGGCTGATGGGTCGGCCCGCGCTCCTGCTGCACGGCCCCGCCGCCGTGGACTTCTTCTACGACGAGCGGCACGTCCTGCGGGACGGCGCGCTGCCGGGACCCGTCCTGGACACCCTCTTCGGGCGGGGCGCGGTCCACACCCTGGACGGCGACCGGCACCGGGTCCGCAAGGCCATGTTCGTGTCCCTGCTGGTCCAGGACAGCACGGTCGACGCCCTCGCCGCCCTGGTACGCCGGCACTGGGCGGCCGCCGTCGAAGGGTGGCGCGGCCGTCAGGCCGTCCTCTTCGACGAGGCGGCCGCGGTGCTCGCCCGCGCCGTCTGCGACTGGACCGGCCTGGCGGTCCCCGAGGACGCCGCCCGCGGGGTCGCCGAGGACTGCGTGGCCATGGTCGACGGCTTCGGGACCCCCGGACCGCGCCACTGGCGGGCCCGCAAGGCCCGCGCCCGCCAGGAGGAGTCCCTCGCGCGCACGGTGGAGGAGCTGCGCGGGGGAGTGACCCACCTCCACCAGGCGCTGCCCCCGGGGAGCGGGAACACCGCCCTGGAGACCGTCGCCCGGCACCGCGACGCGGACGGCCGCCTCCTCGATCCCCGCACGGCGGCCGTGGAGCTGCTCAACATCATCCGCCCGACCGTCGCCATCGCCTGGCTGGTGGCGTTCGCGGCGCACGCGCTGCACCGCCGTCCCCGGCTCGCCGACGGACTGCGGGCGGACGACGGCGCGTACGCCAGGGCCTTCGCCCACGAGGTGCGGCGCTTCTACCCGTTCGCCCCCTTCGTGGGCGGCCTCGCCGCCCGCGACCTGCGCTTCGGCCAGGAGGCGGTGCCCGAGGGCACCCTCGTCCTCCTCGACGTGTACGGCCACCACCACGACCCGGGCCTGTGGCCCGACCCCTACCGCTTCGACCCGCAGCGCTTCCTCGGACGCGAGCCCGGCCCCGGCGAGCTCATCCCCCAGGGCGGCGGCGACGCCCGCACCGGACACCGCTGCCCCGGAGAGGACATCACCGTCGGCCTGCTCGCGGAGTTCGCCTCCGCCCTGGCCGACCTGGACACCGACGTCCCCGAGCAGGACCTGCGGATCCCGCTCCACCGCATCCCGACACGGCCGCGCAGCGGGTTCACCGTGTCGCTCCCGTCCCGGCAGAGGAGTCACCATGCCCCGAGGGTCGAGTCCCAAGCGTGAACGCCAGTACGAGCACATCAAGGAGAGCGCGGAAGAGCGCGGCGAGAGCCCCGAGCGGGCGAAGGAGATCGCGGCGCGCACCGTGAACAAGGAACGGGCCCGCGCGGGGGAGTCGCAGACGGCGAGCAGGACCTCCCTCGAGGACATCTCCTCCTCCCGGCGCGGCGGGCTGCACTCCCACAGCGGGGCGCAGGGGCCCACGTACGACCAGCTCTACGCGGAGGCCAAGCGCCGCAACCTGCACGGCCGTTCCTCGATGGACAAGGCCGAACTCAAGCGCGAGCTGGGCTATTGAGGCCGCCGTACCCACGGAAGTCCCCGAACCGCAGGAGGAGGCGGGCATGAACCGGGCCGCGCTGTTCGACGTCGACGGCACCCTGGCCGACACCAACCACCTGCACGTCACCTGCTGGTGGGAGGCCCTGCGGCAGGCGGGCCACAGCGTCGCGATGCACGACATCCACCGCGCGATCGGCCTCCCCGGGGAGGACCTGCTCGCGCACCTGCTGGGCGAGGACCGCGACAAGGACGGGGACGAGGCGCTGTCCGCGGCGCACGAGACCCTCTACGCGACCTACTTCGACCGGCTGCCCCCGCTGGACTCGGCGGCCCGGCTGCTGCGCGAGCTGCACCGGCGGGGCTGGCGGGTGGTGCTCGTCACGTCCGCCAAGGACGCCGAGCTGGACGCGCTGCGGCGGGCCGTCGACGCCGAGGACGCGATCACCGCGACGGCCAGCTCCGACGACGTCAGCGAGGGCAAGCCCGCCCCCGACCCGGTGCGGCACGCGCTCGGCCTCGCCGACGCGCCCGCGCGCGGCTCCGTCTTCGTCGGCGACACGGTGTGGGACATGAAGGCGGCCGCCCGGGCGGGCGTCGCCTGCGTGGGCCTGCTGTGCGGGGGCATCCCGCGCGCCGACCTCGAGGAGGCCGGGGCCCGGGCCGTGTACCGGCATCCGGCCGACCTCCTGGCCCAGCTCGACCACAGTCCCTTCGCCGAACAGGAGGCGGGCCGATGACCGGTACCCGCGTGGTGGTCGTAGGGGCCACCGGAAACGTCGGCACCAGCGTGGTGCAGGCCCTCGCCGAGGACCCGGCCGTGGAGTCCGTCCTCGGCCTGGCCCGGCGGGTGCCCCACTGGCAGCCGCCGAAGACCCGCTGGGAGGCTGTGGACGTTCAGCCGGGCGGCGCCGACCTCGAACCGCTCTTCACCGGCGCGGACGCGGTCGTCCACCTCGCCTGGAAGTTCCAGCCCACCCACGACCCGGCCGAGACCTGGCGCACCAACGTCCTGGGCAGCCTGCGCGTCTTCGACGCCGTCGCGGCGGCCGGCGTGCCCGCCCTCGTGCACGCCTCGTCCGTCGGGGCCTACTCACCCGGCCCGAAGGACCGCGCCGTGGACGAGTCCTGGCCCACCCACGGCTGGCCGCAGGCCGCGTACACCCGCGAGAAGTCCTACCTGGAACGCGTCCTCGACACCTACGAACGCGCCCACCCCGGCCTGCGCGTCGTGCGGATGCGGCCCTCCTTCCTCTTCAAGCGGGAGTCGGCCTCCGAGCAGCGCCGCATCTTCGCGGGCCGGCTGCTGCCCGGGCGGCTCGTGCGGCCCGGCCTGATCCCCGTCGTCCCCGACCTGGCCGGCCTGCGCTTCCAGGCCCTGCACACCGACGACGCGGCCGCCGCGTACCGGGCCGCCGTCCTGCTCCCGGTGCGCGGGGCCTTCAACCTGGCGGCGGACCCGCCCGTGGACGCCGCCGTCCTCGGCCGCCTCCTCGGGGCGAGGACCCTGCCGGTGCCCGTGGCGCCGGTCCGCGCGGTCCTCGCCGCGGCCTGGCGGCTGCGCCTCGTACCGGCCTCACCGGACCTGTTCGACGCCGTCCTGCGCCTGCCCCTGATGGACTCCGCGCGAGCCCGCCGGGAGCTGTCCTGGGAGCCGCGGTACACAGCGGTGCAGGCCGTCGAGGCCTTCCTGGACGGGCTGCGGAGCGGTGAGGGCATGGACACCGTGCCGCTCGCGCCCGACCGGCTCAGGGCTGCGGCAGCGTCCTGACCGTCCCGTCCTCCCGGGCCGGGAACACCGTACGGACCCGGGGGGACCGCCGTAGCGCCGGTCATGAGTACGCGCCCACCGCAGGGGCAGGCGACCTCGCGGATCCGGGGCGCGCAGGGGGCCGATGACGACCGGCGAAGGAGAGGTGAGCCGCATGTCCAAGAGCGCCCTGGTCGTGGTCGACATGATCAATACCTATGACCACCCCGACGCGGAACGGCTGCTGCCGTCGGCCCGCCGGGCCGTGGCCGGCATCGGGACACTCCTCGGCCAGGCCCGCAAGGCCGAGGTGCCGGTGGTCTACGTCAACGACAACTTCGGGCTGTGGCGTTCCCACCACGGCGAGCTCCTGGACACGGCGCTCGCCGGCCGCCACGCCGACCTCGTGGAGCCGCTCCGCCCCGACGAGAACTCCCTCTTCGTCCTCAAGGCGCGCCACTCGATCTTCTACGAGACCCCGCTGGCCTACCTCCTCGGCCAGCTCGGCGTCAGCCGGCTGGTGCTGTGCGGCCAGGTCACCGAGCAGTGCGTGCTCTACTCCGCCCTGGACGCGCACATCCGCCACCTCGACGTCACCGTCGTCCGGGACGCCGTGGCCCACATCCACGAGGACCTGGCCGTCGCGGCGCTGCGGATGATGGAGACCAACATGGGCGCGGACGTACGGGACGCCGAGGACGTGTCCTTCTGACCGCCCGGCATGGCACTCCGACCGGTGGGTAGACGCCGGGGACTCTGCGGGCACGCGGCAAGGAGGACCGATGGACGTTCTGACCATGGGGGTCGAAGAGGAGTTCCACCTCGTCGACCGCGACAGCAGGGCGCCGGTGAACCGGGCTCCGCAAGTGATCCGCGAACTGACGGCGGAGCTGGGCGGTCAGGTCCAGGCCGAGTTCTACGACGCCCAGGTCGAGGTCTGCACCCTGCCCACCGCCGACCGCGAGGACCTGCGCGAGCAGCTGCTGCGGCTGCGGCGCTCGGTGGCGGACGCCGCGGACGGCGCCGGCACCCTGGCGGTGGCCTCCGGCACGCCCGTGATACCGCCGGCCGAGCCCCTGACGGTCACCGACAACGCCCGCTACCGCCTGATGGCGAGCCGGTACGCCGGGTTCGTCGGTCCCCACCACCTCGTGTGCGGCTGCCACGTGCACGTCGGCACCCTCGACCGGGGGCGGGCGCTGGCGCTGGCCAACCAGATGCGGCCCTGGCTGCCGGCGCTCCAGTCGATCACCGGCAACTCCCCGATCGTCTGCGGCCGCGACACCGGACTCGACAGCTGGCGCACGGTGGCCTACTCCTGCTGGCCGACCGTGGGCCCGTCGCCCCTGGTCGACGAGCGCCAGTACGACGAGTACGTCGACGGGCTGATCACGGCCGGGGTGCTGATGGACCGCGCCATGCTCTACTGGCACGCCCGCCCCTCCGAACACGTGCCGACGCTGGAGATCCGCATCTCCGACGTCAACGCCGACCTGGACACCGTCGTACTGACGGCCACCCTCGTACGGGGCCTCGCCTCCGTCCTGCTCGTGCAGGCGGACGCGGGAGTGCCGCCGCCCGAACCGCCCGAGCGCGTGCTGCGGGCGGCCCACCGGATGGCCGCCCGGCACGGGATCGACGGGCCGGGCCTGGACGTGGCCAGCGGCAGGCGGGTGTCCGCCCGCCTGCTCGTCGACCGGCTGATCGAGCGGGCGGCCCCCGGGCTGGAGCGGGCCGGTGACCTGGCCGCCGTGGAAGCGCTCTGGGCCGGCCTGCGCAAGCGCGGCACCGGCGCCCGCCGCCAGCGGGCGGTCCACGCGGCGACGGGCAGCCTGGCCGCGGTCGTCGACAGCCTGAACGCGGCGACGGGCAGCCTGGCCGTGGAGGCCGCCTGAGGGAACCGGACGCGGACACGCCGACGGGGGCGCACCGGCCGG